>NZ_JBASXK010000099.1:0-20363 GCF_049276915.1 Aestuariivita sp.
GGGGGCTCTGGACAACCCCGATCTGCGGACACCTGCCGTGGCGGATGCTGCCAGCAAGGTTGCGGTGCTGCCCGAGGTGCGTGCGGCGCTGGTGGATTTCCAGCGCGCTTTTGCGCGCCGTTCGGGCGGGGCGGTTCTGGACGGGCGCGATATCGGGACGGTGATCTGCCCGGATGCCGAGGCCAAGCTGTTTGTCACCGCTCGGGCAGAGATCCGCGCGCAGCGCCGTTTCGCGGAATTGCTCGAGCGCGGTCTGGACACCACTTACGAGACGGTTCTGGCAGATGTGCGCGCCCGCGACGCGCGCGACATGGAGCGCCATGAGGCCCCCTTGCGCGTGGCACCGGATGCGGTGGAAATCGACACCTCGGACATGTCGATCGAGGCCGCGATCACGGCGGCCATCCGTGCCATCGAGGCCCAGCGAAACGCCGTATCCTGACCCGTTGATCCTTGCGCCATGCGCGCAGATCGCGCGGCGTCACGAAAACCTGTTTTGTATGACAGAGCGCTCTGCCCCTATCCTGATCGCATCGAGATCGGAAGGGACAGAGAAGGGACAGATATGCGACATGTGATTTTGGCCGGGGCGGTGGCTCTGATCCAGTTGGGCGCGGCCCCGCTTTTGGCGCAAGGCAGCGCGCCTCCGGTCGCTCAGGTCGAACCGCCCATGTCGCTCGAGCGTATGGCTCAGATCCTTTTTGCCCTTGATCCCGACACCCGGCAGGTGGGGCCGTCCTTTGAGCTGACCCTGGCGGATGTGCCGGTTCTGGTGATCACCGATCCCGCATCGGACCGGATGCGGGCCATGGTGCCGATCCGTTCGGCCGACGGTCTGGAACCTGAGGAACTGATGCGGCTGATGCAGGCCAATTTCGATTCCGCTCTGGATGCGCGCTATGCGGTGGCCCGGGGGCGGCTTTGGGGGGTGTTCATCCACCCGCTCTCGCCGCTCAAGCGCGAACAGTTGATTTCGGGGCTGGTGCAGACGGTCAATGTGGCGCGCACCTATGGCCAGAGCTATTCCGGGGGCGCGCAGGTCTTTGGCGGCGGTGACAGCAATGACATCTATCGCGAGCTGCTCGAGGAGCTTTTGAAAAAGGGCGAGGAGCTTTAGTGCGTCAGGGCGCGCTCTGCCAGGTCTCAAGCGCAAAGCCCTTGGCGGTCTCGAACACATCGGGCTGCGTCAGATAAAGCAGATGGCCCTCACCCGGGTAGCCATAGATACGGCTCTGCCCGAGGCTGCGCGCAAACCCCAGGGTCTGTCTGGTGGAAAACACCGGGTCCTGCAGGCCGGTGTAGATCCGCAGGCGCACATGGCTCAGATCAAGCGTGTCGGGAAGCTCCCAGATCTGCAGCTTGCGCGCATGGGCGCGCGCAATCGAGCGATCGGGCGGGCCAAGCCCCCTCTCGCCCTGCTGCATGCGTGCCATATCAAGGATGCGCTGGCGAAAGGCCGGATCCGGGGTGGCCTCTCGCCCGTAGAGCAGGATCTGCCAGTATTCGATCCAGACCGCGAGCGGGTCCAGCGTTCCGGCGCGCCATGCGCTGCGCACCACATCTGACGCCCCGCGCGCCAATGTCGGCAATCCGCCCGCCCTCTCGACCGCCGGAGAGATCGCCGCAACCGGCACGATGCGCGCGCCGTCAATCCGCGAGGCCGCCAGAATGGCGATTGGTGCGCCCGAGGAAAAACCCACCAGCGCGATGTCCTTGTCGGGATGCGCATTGGCAAAAGCCGCGATCTGATCGGCGGCCTGTTCGATATCCAGCGGCTGGGTCAGGTCACGGCCGTCCAGACCTGGAAAGCGGTAATAGGCCGGGGCGAATCCCCCGTCGCGCCAGCCGCGCGCGGGGGCAAACATCTCGACCGAGGCCAGCGCGCCGGGCACGAAGATTACCAGCCTTTCGGCCCGGGCGACATGGCCCGGGTTGAAGACCAGCGGGAAATCCTCGGCCGGCGGCGGTGGCGGGGGGCTGCATCCCATCAGCATGGCCAGCACAAGGCCGGCAAGCGCCCTGCGACGCCAGAAATTCCGTATCAGACGCAGCGCGTTGTCCTCCGTCGCCAGGGATATGCCTCAGCTGTGTTTATAGCCTGGGCCCCGGGGTGATCCAGCTATGCCCCTGCGCGCTGCGCATCGCAAGCCAAGGAATGCCGATCCGCGCTGCGGTGATGACGCGCCCCGGGGCGACGCCGCGCGCGCGAAACGGCAGCCCTGTGCCAAGCTGCGCTGAAACTGGCATTGTTCCCTTGATCCTATGGAAAATAGCGGCTATAGCCCCCCGGTCGAAGCGGCGATCACAGCCGTGCGATCGAGACTTGAGCAGGGTCGGTTTTCAACCGGCCCTTCGTTTTTGGACCCGGCCGCAAGGACGCGCTGCAGACCAACTGAAACCCAAAGACCGGCGGAGACAACCGCATGGCCCGAAAGATGTAAACGTAAAGGAAACCGAGACCGCATGGCTCAGAACACATCTATGGAGGAATTCGAAGCCCTCCTGAACGAAAGCTTCGAAATGGACACACCCGAGGAAGGGTCTGTTGTCAAAGGCAAGGTCATCGCCATCGAGGCGGGACAAGCCATCATCGACGTCGGCTACAAGATGGAAGGCCGCGTTGATCTGAAAGAATTCGCAAATCCCGGTGAAGCTCCCGATATCGCTGTTGGCGATGAGGTGGAAGTCTTCCTGCGCTCGGCTGAAAACAGCCGTGGCGAAGCGGTTATCAGCCGCGAGATGGCCCGCCGCGAAGAAGCCTGGGATCGTCTGGAAAAAGCCTATGCCGACGAAGAGCGTGTCGAAGGCGCGATCTTCAGCCGTGTCAAAGGTGGCTTTACCGTTGATCTGGGTGGCGCGGTTGCGTTCCTGCCCGGTTCTCAGGTTGATGTGCGCCCCGTGCGCGATGCCGGCCCTCTGATGGGTCTCAAGCAGCCGTTCCAGATCCTGAAAATGGACCGTCGTCGTGGCAACATCGTTGTGTCGCGCCGCGCGATCCTGGAAGAAAGCCGCGCCGAACAGCGCGCCGAGGTTATCGGCAACCTGGCCGAAGGTCAGAACGTCGATGGCGTGGTCAAGAACATCACCGAATACGGTGCCTTCGTTGATCTGGGCGGTGTTGACGGTCTGCTGCACGTTACCGATATGGCGTGGCGTCGGATCAATCACCCCTCCGAGATCCTCACGATCGGTGAGACCATCAAGGTGCAGGTGATCAAGATCAACAAGGATACACACCGTATCTCTCTGGGCATGAAGCAGCTTCAGGAAGATCCGTGGGATATCGTTGCTGCCAAGTATCCGCTGAACTCGGTCCACAAGGGCCGCGTGACCAACATCACCGATTACGGCGCATTCGTTGAGCTGGAAGCCGGTGTCGAAGGTCTTGTTCACGTCTCGGAAATGTCCTGGACCAAGAAGAACGTCCACCCCGGCAAGATCGTTTCGACCAGCCAGGAAGTCGACGTCATGGTTCTGGAAATCGACCAGACAAAACGCCGTGTGTCGCTGGGCCTGAAACAGACCCAGCGCAACCCATGGGAAGTGTTTGCAGAAACACACCCCGAGGGCACGCAGGTCGAAGGCGAAGTCAAGAATATCACCGAATTCGGTCTGTTCATTGGCCTGGAAGGCGACATCGACGGCATGGTTCACCTCAGCGACCTGAGCTGGGACGAACGTGGCGAGGACGTGATCCAGAACTATCGCAAGGGCGATATGGTCGAAGCCGTTGTCTTTGAAGTCGACGTCGAGAAAGAGCGTATCTCGCTGTCGATCAAGGCACTGGGTGGCGACAAGTTCGCCGAAGCGGTTGGCGGCGTGAAACGCGGCTCGATCGTGACCGTCGAAGTGACCGCGATCGAAGATGGCGGCATCGAGGTGGAATATGAAGGCATGAAGTCCTTCATCCGCCGTTCGGACCTGAGCCGTGACCGTTCCGAACAGCGCCCCGAGCGTTTCTCGGTTGGTGACAAGGTCGATGTGCGCGTGACCAACGTGGACAGCAAGACCCGCCGCCTGGGCCTTTCGGTCAAAGCGCGTGAGATCGCCGAAGAGAAAGAAGCCGTGCAGCAGTATGGTTCCTCTGACTCGGGCGCATCGCTGGGCGATATCCTGGGTGCCGCGCTCAAGGGCGACGACTAAGCATCCGTCACCGGACTGAAGACAGTGCAGCGGCCCCGCCCGGAAAGGCGGGGCCGTTTGCTTTTGCGAATCAATGGTTTCTCTGCGCTGCGGCGCGGGCGTCCTGCGGGACGCTGTGCTCGAATCGGGTGGTTTTGACGGCTTTGCGCGGGCAATTCCCGGGGATTTCACGATTTTTCCGACACAGAATGGAACAGTTCCCATTTCCGTGATCCCAGATTGAGCTTATAGTTTTTCCTGAGACACGACGCCGAAACACATGGGGGAGACTGCTCGATGATCCGTTCCGAATTGATTCAGAAGATTGCAGACGAAAATCCACATCTTTATCAGCGCGATGTCGAGCGGATTGTGAATACCGTTTTCGAAGAGGTCACCAACGCGATGTCACGCGGCGATCGGGTCGAGCTGCGCGGCTTTGGTGCCTTCTCGGTCAAGAAGCGCGACCAGCGCATGGGCCGCAACCCGCGCACCGGCGAAACCGTGCATGTCGAAGAGAAACACGTGCCGTTCTTCAAGACCGGCAAACTGCTGCGCGACCGGCTGAACGGGAAGTAACCACTGATGCGATACATTCGCTATGCGTTTCTGGCGGTGCTGGCCGTTGTTCTGGTGTCCATCGCCATGGCCAACCGCGCGCCGGTCACATTGCAATTGCTGCCTGAAGGCCTGGCCGAGTTCACCGGGCTTCACCTGCAGATCACGCTGCCTTTGTTCATCATCGTCTTCGGCGGGATCGTTGCCGGTCTGATCATCGGCTTTGTCTGGGAGTGGCTGCGCGAGTACAAGCATCGCCGCGAGGCCAGCGTAAAGACGAAAGAGGCCAAGCGGCTTGAACGCGAAGTCATCCGCCTCAAGGGCGAGCGGGACGAGCAGAAGGACGAGGTTCTGGCACTTCTGGACGAAGCGCGATAACCCTGCGGTCTGATGGTATCTGACATTCCGGTCAAAATCTGCGGTCTGAGCGCACCCGATCACGTGAGCGCGGCGGTGGACGCCGGCGCGCGGTATCTCGGGTTCAACTTCTTTGCCAAATCCCCCCGATATGTGGACCCGGCCAAAGCCGCGGCACTGGCCGCGGAGGTGCCCATCGGCGTGGCCAAGGTTGCGCTGGTGGTGAATGGAACGGACGCGGAGATTGACGCGATCGTCTCCCGGGTGCCGCTGGACATGCTGCAATTGCACGGATCGGAAACGCCCGACCGCGTCGCGCAGGTCAAGGCGCGGTTCGGATTGCCTGTGATGAAGGTGATCGGCGTGGCCGATGCCGGTGATATCGCCGCCATCGATCTTTATGAAGAGGTGGCGGATCAACTGTTGATCGATGCCAAGCCGCCGCGCGATGCCGTGTTGCCGGGGGGCAATGGGTTGACCTTTGACTGGCGTCTGCTGGCGGGGCGAAAATACTGGTCGCGGCCCTGGATGCTGGCGGGCGGTTTGACCCCTGAAAATGTCGCCGAGGCCATCCGTATGACCAGGGCGCGGCAGGTCGATGTCGCGTCGGGCGTGGAAAGCGCGCCGGGTATAAAAGACCGAGACCTGATGATCCGCTTTGTCAAAGCCGCGCGCGCGGCGCTCTGAGCTGGCCCGGTTCGGGTGTTGATTCCGAACGATCTTGACGGATGCGGCGCTCTGCTTCAGGCTTGGCCCATTGAATTCAGTCCCTTTTGCCGAACAAACCGCAGGTGGCATGCCGATGGCACGCGTTCCAAGACAAATCAATTTCACCAAGCTTGTGCATGCGGCCGACAGGACCAAGCAGAAGGTCAAGAAGAACAAGGTCGCGGCCTATCAGAAATGGCAAAAGAAGATCGGCAAGCGCGCCTCGAAGCTGGACCGCTGGGATGTGCTTTTGCGCGATGCCCTCAAGAAAAGCGAGGCCGCACAGAAAAAGCGCGAAGACGAGATGAAGGCACTGGCCGATCTGATGGAGATCGTGACCGGAGCCCATAAGGAACTGAAACTTTACAAGGAAGTTCCGGTAAAGGATTCGCTGCCTCCGCCGCCCAAGAACATCACCAGCCTGCAATCGA
This sequence comes from Aestuariivita sp., assembly GCF_049276915.1. Lineage (NCBI taxonomy): Bacteria > Pseudomonadati > Pseudomonadota > Alphaproteobacteria > Rhodobacterales > Paracoccaceae > Aestuariivita > Aestuariivita sp. Next base: position 6,177 of record NZ_JBASXK010000099.1, read on the forward strand.
TCTCGGTCGTGATCGCGGCCTATATTCTCTATCTGGGTGCCGTCAAAGCCTATATGGCGATGGCGAACGCCCTGTCCAAAGAAACCGCCTAGACCCTGCGTTGCGGCTACTGCTTTACCCTGCGCGCGCGTCCCGTTACACCGTTCCTAAGAAGCACAAGGACGCGCGCGATGAATGACCTTTTCAACTCTTTCATGACCGGCCCGGATGAAAACGGCCGCTTTGGCGATTTTGGCGGACGGTTCGTCTCGGAGACGTTGATGCCGCTGATTCTCGAGCTGGAAGAACAGTACGAGCGCGCCAAGACCGATGACAGTTTCTGGGCCGAGATGCATGATCTGTGGACCCATTACGTGGGTCGTCCCAGCCCGCTTTATTTCGCCGAGCGTCTGACCGATCATCTGGGCGGTGCCAAGGTCTATATGAAGCGTGATGAGTTGAACCACACCGGCGCGCACAAGATCAACAACGTGCTGGGCCAGATCATCCTGGCGCGCCGCATGGGCAAGAGCCGGATCATCGCCGAGACCGGCGCGGGTCAGCACGGTGTGGCGACGGCAACGGTCTGTGCCAAGTTCGGACTGAAATGCATCGTCTACATGGGCGCGCATGATGTCGAGCGCCAGGCCCCGAACGTGTTCCGCATGCGGCTTCTGGGGGCCGAAGTCGTGCCTGTGACCTCGGGGCGCGGCACGCTGAAAGACGCGATGAACGACGCGCTGCGCGACTGGGTGACCAATGTGCGCGATACGTTTTACTGCATCGGAACCGTGGCCGGCCCGCACCCCTACCCGGCGATGGTGCGCGATTTCCAGTCGATCATCGGCAAGGAAGCCAAGGAACAGATGCAGGCTGCCGAAGGGCGTCTGCCCGATACGCTGATCGCCGCGATTGGCGGGGGGTCCAACGCGATGGGTCTGTTCTATCCCTTCCTGGACGACAAGGATGTCGGCATCATCGGTGTCGAAGCGGGCGGCAAGGGCGTGAATGAAAAGATGGAGCATTGCGCCTCACTGACTGGTGGGCGCCCCGGCGTTCTGCATGGCAACCGCACTTACCTGTTGCAGGATGATGACGGACAGATCCTTGAAGGGTTCTCGATCTCGGCGGGGCTGGATTATCCCGGCATCGGTCCCGAGCATGCCTGGCTACACGATATCGGACGCGCGCAATATGTCTCGATCACCGATGTCGAGGCGCTTGAGGCGTTTCAGCTGTGTTGCGAGATGGAAGGGATCATTCCCGCGCTGGAACCCAGCCATGCGCTGGCCCATGTGATGAAGATTGCGCCGACCCTGCCCAAAGATCACCTGATCTGCATGAACATGTGCGGGCGGGGCGACAAGGATATCTTTACCGTCGCGCGGGCACTGGGCTTTGACATGGGGGACTTGGGCTGAGCCTTGCTCAGCTGTCCAGCCCGTGCGTCTTGAGAACATCCAGCGGCACGATTTCAAGCGCGCGCGCATGGGTCGAGGCAAGTCTTACGCGCGGCGCACAGCCTTCTTCGGCGGCCTGAAGAAAACGACCTGCACACAGGCACCACTGATCGCCGGGCTTGAGGCCGGCAAAGCCGAACTCGGGGCGCGGGGTGCTGAGGTCATTGCCGACATATTTCGAGAAAGCCAGAAACTCGGCCGTCATCACGGCGCAGACCGTGTGGCTGCCGTGATCGGCGTCGCAGGTGTTGCAATGCCCATCCCGGAAGAACCCTGTCTTGGGCTCGTTCGAACACAGAGCCAGCGTTTCGCCCAGCACATTCAGGCTTTCGTCAGGTGTCATATGCATACCCTTGCTTACTGCGTGGCTCTGGCGATCTTGCGCATCATCTCGACATTGTTGCGATGCACGCCCGGCTCGCGAAACTGAAGATCTGCGGCAGTGGTGACGATCACCACATCCCGCACCTGATCGATATAGAGATATTGTCCGTAAATGCCACGTCCAAGGAATTCGCCAGTCTCGGCACCCACCGGAATCCACCACTGATATCCATAGCCGATCTGGCCTGCCTCGGTCGGGGCGCTGGCCACGGTGGTCTGTGCGATCCAGTCTGCGGGGACGATCTGGCGACCGTTCCATTGACCGTTCTGCGCGATCATCTGGGCAAATCGCGCGTAATCGCGGGTGGTCATGATCAGCCCGCCCAGCACGATGGCCACACCGGCCCCGTCGCTGACAAAGCGCGGCTCGCTTTCCAGACCCAGCGGCACGATGATCTTTTCGCTCATCAGATCGGCCATGGATCGCCCGGTGGCTCCGCGAATGACCATGCCGATCACATGCGTATCCAGCGAGACATAGTTCCAGCGCGCGCCACGCCCCGCGTCGATCTCGGTAAAGCTGGCGGTAAAGTCATCCATCAACCCGCCCAGAGCCAGCACCCGGCCCATGCGCTGGATATCCGAACGCTGATCAAGGTAATCCTCGTCAAACACCACACCGCTTGTCATCTGCAGCACGTTGCGGATCGTGGCCCCGTCATAGGCAGTGCCCGCAAGCTTGGGCGCATATTGCGTCACCGGATCATCCAGAGAGCCGATCGCGCCCTCCTCGAGCAGCACACCGAACAGGGCCGAGACAAAGCTTTTGGCCAGCGACCACGAGATGCGCTGGTCATCGGCGGTGGTGCCGAGATAATAGTCCTCAAACACCACCTCACCACGTTTGAGCACCAAAAGAGAGGTCAGGTCCGCATCCACGATCCAGGCGCTGATCTCGGCTGACATCTCCAGCGGCGGCCCGGCGGGCAGGGGTGTGACAGGGCCATCTCCGCGCGGCACGGCCACGGTGAGAAAGGCGCTTTCCATGTTGGAGAAGTTTTCGACGATACGGTCGGCGTCGAAAAGCGTGACGACGAAGATCAGCCGCTGGATCTGTTCGCGCTTCCAAAACCCGACAACCACCGCCGCCAGAACCAGCATCAGCAGCACGCGCCCAAGCCATTTTCCGAATGTTCGCATCACAGTCCCCCTGTTGTGCGCAGACTAGGTCCAGCCGCGCCCAGTTCAATCGCGACGTGTCGTCAGGGACCTTGCCAGCGCAACCACCTGCCGTGAAAATCGCCCCGTCCCAGCACCATGTGCAGATCACCGGGCCAGAGCCGCAAGGTGATCGCCGCGCCGCCCAGACCGTTCTCATCCCCATCGGTTTCCAATTGCAACCAGCCCAACGGACGGGAGGGTGTTGCGGCCCGGCCGGCCTGTTGAATCAGTGCAGCGCCCCGGCTTTGGGCATCGGTGGGGAAATACTGCCAGGCGACGGTGTTCTGGATCAGATGCAGATGGTCGTCAGGCGCGCTGTTCAGGCGGGTCTCGAGCCAGTCGATGGCATCGCCCTGATCCACATGCCCACTGGCGACCTGTGCGGCCGCGCGGGTCATGTCAAGGCGGAAGGGCTGGTCGGGCCACAGGAAAGCCTGCAGGCGCAGCAGGTCGTCCGGGTCGCGTGGATCAAGAGGCATCAGATCCACGCCGCGCCGTTCTGCGATCACGGGATTGGCTTTGGGTGGCATTGGACCCGTCCAGTCGGGCGAGAGCGTCACCACGGCGTCTTTCGGGCCAAAGCGCGTGCCGTTGATGCACAGCGCATAGCGATCCCAGATCAGGTTCAGCCCGCCCGAGGCACCCAGTTCAGACAGCCGGATCGGCAGGTCGAACTGCCGTGCGGCCACATGCGCTCCGGCAATCAGGGCGGCAGAGCGGCGCAATTCGTTGGTTTGAGGCGGGCTGTCGATCCAGTCGGTCAGGAAGACCGCGTGGCGGTCGAGCGCGGCGAGAAGGCCGACGCGAAACCCTGCCTCCTCGGGCTGCGCAGGGGGATAGAGGTCGGTCAGATCAGGGTCCACCTGCCTGAGAACAAGCGCGTGCAGCCCTCCTGCGATGCGCAAAGGCAGGGAACTGCCCGATGGTCCGATTGCCCCGTCAAACTGGCGGCATCTGGCGGCAAGGGGGCCGGTGTCGGGCCAGATGTCGGCAAGCGTGCGAAAAAGCCGCTCCATGAAGGGCGAGCCGAGGTTGCCGCAGGAGGTGGCTTGTGCATGAAACGCGTCGCGCAGCGCGCTCACCGGAACTTGTCCATAAGGCGTTGCATAGCATTTCGCGTATCCGGCTCGGGCGCGGGCTCGGGTTCGGGCGTTTTGGTGCCGGCCTTGGGTTTGGAGGTGCTGGAGCGCGGCGGGCTGGTGCGCAGGGCGAGCGCATTGAGGAACTTGGCGCTGTCGCCTGCCGCCAGATGTGGCGCGCCATCCGACAAGCCGTGCAGCACATCCTCAAGCCAGTCCTGATCGGCCTTGGCAAAATCATGCAGCACATAATGCGAGACCAGATCCTTGCGCCCCGGATGCCCGATGCCCAGGCGCACACGTGTGTAGTCTTCGCCGATATGCCCATGCAGCGATCGCAGACCGTTATGGCCCGCATGTCCGCCGCCCTGTTTGACACGCACCTTGCCGGGGGCCAGATCAAGCTCGTCGTGAAAGACGGTGATATCTGCGGGCGTCAGCTTGTAAAAGCGCATCGCCTCGCCCACGGATTGCCCCGACAGGTTCATGAAGGTTTCCGGTTTGAGCAGGAGCACCTTTTCCCCACCCAGCCGCCCTTCGGTCAACTGGCCCTGAAACTTGCTGCGCCATGGCGCAAAGCCGTGATCACCGGCGATCCGGTCCAGGGCCATGAAGCCGATGTTGTGCCGGGTTGCGGCATATTTTGACCCCGGGTTGCCGAGCCCTACAAACAGTTGCATGGTCTGCCCTGTGAATTCCTGAGTTTTTCGGGATATGCCCTGAAACTGCGCCAGATTCCAGAAGAGGCTGCAATGTATCTGACAATGAACCGGTTCAAAGTGTACCCGGACAAGGTCGAGGCGTTCGAAGCGCTTTGGCTCAAACGCGACAGCCATCTGAAATCAGTGCCCGGTTTCATCTCGTTTCATCTGATGCGCGGGCCCGAGGGCGCGGATCATGTGCTCTATGCGTCGCACACCGCCTGGGCGGATGAAGAGGCGTTTCAGGGATGGACCAAATCCGAGGCCTTTCGCGCCGCCCACAAGGGAGCCGGCGGGAGCCGGGACTTGTATCTTGAGCCTCCGGCGCTGGAGATTTTCGAAACCGTGCAGGAACTGACCTGAGGCGGGCACGAAAAAGGGGGCCTCCGGGGCCCCCTGATCCACACTCCTGACAGGCAGGAATTATTCTTCGTCAGCGGCCTCTTCGCCGCTGTCGTCGCTGGCTTCGTTATCGGCCGAACGCAGACCCGAGGGGGCCTGGACGTTGGCGATCACGAAATCACGATCGATGGTCGGCTTTGTGCCTGCGGGCAGCGGGATTGCCGAGATGGTGATGGTGTCACCGATGTTGAGACCGCTCAGGTCGGCGACAACCTTTTCAGGGATTTCCCCTGCGGTGACCATCAGCTCGATCTCGGGACGCACGACAGTGAGAACGCCGCCTTTTTTCAGACCGGGTGCTGCAGCTTCGTTCACGAATTCAACCGGGATGAACAGGTTGATCTTGGTGGTGCGGCGCAGGCGCATGAAGTCGACATGCGTCGGCAGGTCCTTGACCACATCGCGCTGAACGTCGCGGCAGATGACGCGGACGTCTTCTTGGCCTTCGACCTTCAGGTTGAACAGTGTCGACTTGAACCGACCTGCTCTCAGGCGCTTGAGCAGCGCGTTGAAGGGAAGATTGATCGGCAGCGGGTCTGCGTCGCCACCAAAAACAATCCCCGGAACCATGCCGGCACGACGTGCCTGACGAGCGGCGCCCTTGCCTGTCCCCGTCCGTTCCAGGGCTACGAGATCAGGAATCTCTCCAGCCATAGTATATCTCCAATGTATAAGGGCAGGGTGCCTCCAAGGCTGTCACCCCGCGTGAAGCCGCGCATATAGACGGTTTGCCCTTGTTTGGAAAGGGCTTTTGCTTGCACTGGTCCTGCCCGCATGCGACAGGCTCGGACATGCCTTTTCTGACCCCCACTCCCGGCCTGCGCGCCCCGGCACTTGCCTTCATCGCGCAAGGAATGGTCTGGGCGAGTTTTGCCGCGCAGGTTCCCGTGATCAAGGCGCAGATCGGGGCATCGGATGCCACCTTCGGCCTGGTGTTCCTGCTTGGCTCGCTTGGGGCGATTGCCTCGGTCTGGATCGCGCCGGTGGTGGATCGCTGGCTTGGGGCGCAGTCTGTCTTGGTGACCTCGGCCCTGCTGGGGCTGGCGTTCCTGTTTCTGGCGATCTCACCGAATGTGCCGGTCTTCATCCTTGTATTCCTGATGGTTTCTGCGGTTTCGGGCGTGTCTGACATCGTGATGAACGCGCGCACTTCCGAGGTCGAGGGGGTGGTGCAGCGCTCACTGATGAATCTCAACCATGCGGCGTTTTCCTTTGCCTATGCGGGCACGGCGGTGCTGACGGGGATTGCGCGCGAAGCCGGGTTCACGCCGCTGGCGGTGTTCCTGGTGGTGGCGGGCATCATCCTTGTGATGTGCGTGTTCATGCGCGCGCCCCATGCCGAGCTGACGGCAGAAGACCTGAACGCGCCGCTAGCCCTGCCCACCGGTTTGGTGTGGATTGGCGGTCTTGTGGTTCTGGCGTCCTTTTTCACCGAATCGGCGGTCGAGGGCTGGTCGGCCCTGTTGATCGAACGCGAGTTGGGCGGAGATGCCACCGCAGGTGCCCTGGGCCCGGCCGTCCTGGGCCTGACCATGGGGGTGGGGCGGCTGTTTGGCCATATGCTGACCCGCTATATTCCCGACACCACGCTGATCACGGTGGCCTGCCTGATGGCATCCCTTGGCTCGGCCCTGGCCGCGATGGCCGAGACCCCGCTGGTCGCGCAGGTGGGATTTGGCATTTTGGGATTGGGGATTTCCCTGGTCTTGCCGTTGACCATGGGCATCGTGGGGCGCAGCGTGCCGGCGCGTCAGCGGGTGACGGCTCTGGCGCGGGCCTCGGCCATTGGCTACGCCGCCTTCGTCTTTGGGCCGATGATCATGGGTGCCGTGGCCCAGAGCGTGTCTTTGTCGGCCGCATATCTGCTGGTCTCGGTGATGATGGTGGGCGTTGCGGCGTTCCTGATTCCGCTGCTTGCGCGGCGCTTACGCCTCGCCCAGCCGGAACTCTAAGGCACCGTCAGCCGCCATCAGCTGATCATAGAGTCGAAACTCGTCCGCGCGCGCGGCGCGCAGTTTGGCGCGGGTGGCCGGTTCCAGATCGGCCTGGGTTTTCGGCGAGACGTTCCTGGTCTTGAAATCCAGAGGGGTGTCGAAACGCTCTTCCAGAAACCCCTGGAAGCGGGGGTGGTTTTCATAGGCAAAGAGCCTGTGCACCAGCACATCGCCGCCGCGTGAGGTCAGGAACTTGAACTGGCTGCCGACGCTGGCATGCGGCGGGGGATCGTCCGAGATCAGATCAAGGATGAACTGGTCAAAGCTGATCCCGGCTGTGGTCTTGTCCGATCCGCGCAGATCGGCGGAAGTGCGGTAGCGATACCAGCTGGAGAGCTGGTCTTCGGGTTCGCGCATCACCGAGACCCGGTCCGGGCGCAGGTTGAAGGTGCTGTCCAGAAACGGGGCCACCCGGTTGTGAAAGGCGCGTGCGGGCATATGTTTGCGCCGCTTGGCAAAGATGATGTCCGCGCGGGGTTTCAACGCCATTTCCACAGCGGTCGTGCCGGTTTTGGGCTGGGCCAGATAGGCCAGGTTCTGGGCTGTGAAAATCAGCATCTGACTTGGCTCCGGGGTGGGGGTGTCACTGTTGCCAGCGCCCTTCGAAGCCTTCCGGCACCAGCAGGTTGTGGCGGCCAAGATTGCCGACCAGCCGTTCACCGCACAGCGCCATGGTGACATCCAGTTCCTTGTGAATGATCTCGAGCGATTTTGTCACGCCCTTCTGGCCCATCGCGCCCAGACCATACACGAAGGCGCGCCCGATATAGGTGCCTTTGGCCCCCATCGCGACGGCTTTGAGCACGTCCTGTCCCGAGCGGATCCCGCTGTCGAGATGGACTTCCACCTTGTCTCCCACCGCGTCGAGGATCTGCGGCAACATGCGGATCGAGCTGAGCGCGCCGTCCAGCTGACGCCCGCCATGGTTGGACACGACGATCGCATCGGCCCCCAGTTTGGCCGCCATCTTGGCGTCTTCGGCATCCAGAATGCCTTTGAGGATGACCTTGCCCCCCCACATTTCCATCAGCTTTTCGACTTTCTTCCAGTCCAGGCTCAGATCGAACTGTTCCGCCGTCCAGGCCCCCAATGAGGAGGCATCCGAGATGCCCTGGACATGGCCTACGATATTGCCGAACTCGCGGCGCTTGGCGCTGAGCATCTCGATGCCCCAGGACCATTTGGTCATCAGGTTGGCGATGGTTTTCGGGGTGAGTTTCGGCGGGGCCGAAAGACCGTTCTTGAGATCCTTGTGGCGCTGGCCAAGGATCTGCAGATCAAGCGTGATCACCAGGGCCGAGCATTTGGCATCCTTGGCGCGCTGGATCAGGCGGCGGACATAGTCTTCGTCCTTCATGGTATAAAGCTGGAACCAGAAGGGTTTGGAGGTATAGCCGGCCACATCCTCGATCGAGTTGATCGACATGGTCGAGAGGGTAAAGGGGACGCCAAAGCGCTCTGCCGCGCGCGCGGCTTTCATCTCGCCATCGGCATGTTGCATGCCCGTCAGGCCCACAGGGGCCAGGGCCACGGGCATGGTCACGTCATGGCCGATCATCTGCGCGGCGGTCGAGCGGTCCGACATATCGACGGCAACGCGCTGGCGCAGGCGGATCTGGTCGAAATCCGAGGAATTGTCGCGAAAGGTCTGTTCGGTCCAACTGCCGCTTTCGGCGTAATCATAAAACATCCGGGGCACGCGGCGTTCATAGATGCGGCGCAGATCTTCGATGGAGGTAATGACGGCCATGATGGTCCCTTTCACTGGTGTGAATTGGTTAGCAAGCGGAACGTGCATTCTCAATGTGCAAGATTGTCTTTCTCTTGACATAGGTCGATATTATTCTTACTAGTCCGATATCGTATTAGTTTGGAGATGATTTCATGACCCTGTCCCGTAGAAAGACCCTCGCCCTGATTGGAGGGGGCACTGTTTTCGCCGCCAGCGCCGCAGCCGGCTTTGCCGTCACCCGGATGCCCGAAGCCGCCATTGCCCCCTGGGCGGCTGCCGGCGGATATGCAGATCCGCGTCTGCGCGCGTTGAGCTATGCGATTCTTGCACCCAATCCGCATAACCGGCAGCCCTGGAAGGTGGATGTGTCCCAACCCGGTGAGGTGACGCTTTATGCCGATACCGACAGGCTCTTGCCCCATACCGATCCGTTCAGCCGTCAGATCGTGATTGGCCTGGGCTGTTTTCTGGAGGTGATGGCCCTGGCCGCAGCGCAGGATGGATATGCTGTGGAGATAACAGTCTTTCCCGAAGGCGAGGACGCCACGGCCCTGGATGGGCGGCCGGTTGCGCAGTGCCGCTTCATCGAGGGTGGGGCGCAGCCCGATCCCTTGTTCGCGCAGGTGCCCATGCGCCGCTCGTTGAAAGAGCCCTTTGACGAAACGCGCCCGGTTGCGCGCGCGGTTCTGGATCAGGTGCTGGCGGTGGCGCGCGACACCCGCGTGGCGGGATCGGTGGAACCGCGCGATATTGCCGAGTTGCGCGCGTTGAGCCATGCGGCCCTCAGGATCGAGGTCGAGACGCCGCATACCTACAAGGAAAGCGTCGATCTGTTCCGGATCGGGCGCCGGGAAGTGAATGCCAATCCGGACGGAATCGATTTTTCCGGCCCGATGTTCGAGGCGATGGCCCTTACCGGGACATTCTCGCGGGAGGCGGCGCTGAACCGCGAGAGCATGGCTTATAGCGAGGGCATGAAGGCGATCTTTGCCAATACCGATACGGCCATGGGTCATCTGTGGCAGATCAGCCTGTCCAACAGCCGGGGCGATCAGATCGCCTCGGGGCGCGATTGGGTGCGTCTGAACCTGGCGGCCACGTCGCTGGGGCTGGGTATGCAGCCGCTGAGCCAGGCCTTGCAGGAATATCCCGAAATGGCACAGCTTTATGCGCAGATACACGACAGGCTGGCCCCCGAAGGCGGGATCGTGCAAATGTTCGCGCGTATCGGATATGGGCCCGAGGTGCCCGCCAGCCCGCGCTGGGCATTGGAGGAGAAGATTGTCGGATAAAGGGCAGGTGAACCCGGGGGCGTTGTTCGAGTTGTTCAACGAGATCGGGATCATCGAACAGCTGAGCCGGACGACTTTGGAGGCGCGATTGCCCAAGGGGCTGATCGCGCCCCATTTTGCCGTGCTCAACCATCTGATCCGGGTTGCGGACGGGCGCACCCCGGTCGAGCTGGCGCGCGCCTTTCAGGTGCCCAAGACATCGATGACGCATACGGTCTCGGGGCTGGAAAGGCACGGTCTGGTGACGGTGCGGCCCAACCCCAATGACGGGCGCAGCAAATGCGTGTGGATCACCGAGGCCGGGCGGGGTCTGCGTGAGCGGGTGATCGGGGAGCTGATGCCCGAATTCCGTGGCATGCTGGAGGTGTTCGAGCCTGAGCGGTTGATGTCGGTCTTGCCGGTGCTGCGCGAATTGCGGATGTTTCTGGACCAGCAGCGCAACGGCGAGCCGCCGCGCGACCGGGCATTTCGGGATCCGGCGTGAGGGGTTTTTCCGGCAGCGCTGCGCCTTTGGCATGGGACGGGCATTTCCCGTATTTGAAGCAAGAAGAAGCAGGGGAGCGCTGCATTGTATTTTGACGATATGCCGGTTGGATTTTGCTATGAGACGGGCTCGAGGACCCTGGACGCGGAGGCGATCAAGCGCTTTGCGCGCGAATGGGACCCGCAGCCGTTTCATCTGGATGAAGAGGCGGCCAAGGCATCGCCCTATGGCGGGCTGATCGCCAGCGGGTTTCACACGATTCTGACGGCTTTCACGCTGACGCTGGAGGCAAGCGACTGGTCGGACAGCTCGATGGGTTCGCCCGGGATGGAAACCGTGCGTTGGATCAAGCCGGTCTATGCCGGGGACAGCCTGCGCGTGAAGGCCGAGGTGGTGGGGTCAAAGGCGTCGCGCTCGAAGCCGGATCGTGGCTTTGTCGATGTGCAATATGACATCTACAATCAGGACGACGTGATGGTCGCGGCCTATCGCGCCAGCCACATGCTGAAGCGCCGTCAGGCCGAGTGAGCGCCCTCGGCCAAGCCTCGCACGAAGTCGAGCACCTCGGGAACCGATTTGCCCGCGCCGATCTGGGCGACAATGGCCGAGCCGACCACGGCACCGTCGGCCACCTGTGCGATGGTTCTGGCGCGCTCGGGCGTGGTGATGCCAAAGCCCACGATCACGGGCAGATCGGTTTGTGACTTGATGCGCGCCACTTCGGGGCCGACATCCGTGGCCTGTGCTTCGGCGGCACCGGTGATGCCGGTGATCGAGACATAATAGACAAAGCCGGAGGTGTTTTGCAGCACGCGCGGCAGGCGTTTGTCATCGGTGGTGGGTGTGGCCAGGCGGATGAAGTTCAGACCGGCCTTCTGGGCGGGGACGCAGAGTTCGGCGTCTTCTTCGGGGGGCAGATCGACGATGATCAGCCCGTCGATGCCGGCCTCTTTGGCTTGTGTGAGAAACAGATCGACGCCGCGGCTGTAGATCGGGTTGTAATAGCCCATCAGCACGATGGGCGTGGTATCATCGTCGGCGCGAAAATCGCGCACCATCTGCAGGGTCTTGTCCAGCGTCATGCCGCCTTCCAGGGCGCGCTGACCGGCGCGCTGGATGGTGAGGCCATCGGCCATGGGGTCGGTGAAGGGCAGGCCCAGTTCGATGATGTCCACGCCAGCACCCGGCAGGCCCTTGACGATCTCAAGGGAGGTGGCCACGTCCGGGTCTCCGGCCATGATGTAGGAGACAAAAGCCTTGCGCCCTGCGGCGGTCAGCTCGGCGAATTTTGCGTCAATGCGGGTCATGTGGTCTGGTCCTTGAAGCCGGGTCGGTTCGTCCTGCCAAAAGGGCGCGGGGAAATCAATCACGTCTTTCGTCTGTGTGGCGCTTGCGGCGACACGGACAAGAGCCTAGAAGGCGCGCGACCCTTGTGACCGGGAGGCTGAGATGGGCTTCAAGATGGGAATCGTGGGCTTGCCGAATGTGGGCAAGTCGACCTTGTTCAATGCGTTGACCCGCACGGCCGCAGCGCAGGCGGCGAATTTCCCGTTCTGCACGATCGAGCCCAATGTCGGCGAGGTGTCGGTGCCGGATGCGCGGCTGGACAAACTGGCCGAGATCGCCGGGTCCAAGCAGATCATCCCGACGCGGATGACATTCGTGGATATTGCGGGCCTCGTCAAAGGAGCCTCGAAGGGGGAGGGGCTGGGCAACCAGTTTCTGGCCAATATCCGCGAGGTTGACGCCATCGCCCATGTGCTGCGCTGTTTCGAGGATGGCGATGTGACCCATGTGGAGGGGCGTGTCGATCCGGTGGCGGATGCCGAGACCATCGAGACCGAGCTGATGCTGGCCGATCTGGAGAGCATCGAAAAGCGTTTGCAGAACATCGTGCGCAAGGTGCGCGGTGGCGACAAGGATGCCGTGCAGCAGCAACGCCTGATGGAAGCGGCCAAGGCGGCCCTGGAAGACGGGCGACCGGCGCGCACGGTCGAGGTGGACAGCGAAGACCTCAGGGCGTGGAGCCTGTTGCAGCTGTTGACGACAAAGCCCGTGCTTTACGTCTGCAATGTCGCGGAATCCGAAGCGGCCGAGGGCAATGCCCATTCCCGGGCCGTGGCCGAGATGGCGGCGGCTCAGGGCAATGCGCATGTCATCATCAGCGCCCGGATCGAAGAAGAACTTGCACAGCTTGAGCGCGAAGAAGCCGAGATGTTTCTGGAAGAGATGGGGCTGAGCGAGGCAGGTCTGGATCGTCTGATCCGTGCGGGATATGCGCTGTTGCACCTGCAGACCTATTTCACCGCAGGTCCCAAGGAGGCGCGCGCCTGGACGATCCCGAGCGGCGCGACTGCGCCTCAGGCCGCAGGCGTGATCCATGGCGATTTCGAACGCGGCTTTATCCGCGCCGAGACGATTGCCTTCGAGGATTTCGTGGCGCTGGGCGGCGAGCAGGCGGCCAAGGAGGCGGGCAAGATGCGCGCCGAGGGCAAGGGCTATGTCGTCAAGGACGGCGACGTGCTGCACTTCCTGTTCAACACCTGAACCGAAACGCGCGCCCCGTGCCAGGGACGCGCGCCGCTTGGGGTGAGCACTCGGGCTTAACGGCGGCCGGATTCAAAATTTGGATGGGGTGAGCCGAACTTCTTGTTGAACATCTTGGCCTCTGGGGATTTCGCACCTGCCGAGGTGCTTTTGCTTGACACGGTCTGGCCGGTTTCGTGGCCAAGTGGGGCGGAATAGGTTTTCAGATCATCAAACCCGCGATCAGAGCCGGGCGCGCCGGCAAAGGCCGGCAGGCTGAGGCTTGTGGCGAGGAGTGCGGCTGCGGCAAGCAGGATGGGTTTCATTGTCTTTCCTCCAGGTTGCGGCCCTTGGGATGCTGGGGCCGGTAAAGTGAGGCAGATATGCACGCCGTTTCGACATCCGGCAAAACACAAGTGCTCACCGGGCCGTGGCATCGCGTCAGACGGATGTGATGCGGGGGGCGGGTATCATATTCCTGTTTGATGAAACCTATGTATAACAGGTTCTTGCGATGTTCTTGGCCTGTGAATTCACGGCCAGATCACTCACGTTTCACTGTTGCGCGATCGCGTCGCGACAGACGTGACGCGCGCAACTGCCGCAGGGCCAGCGCCTGATTTCTGGGAAAACCGTGCAGGCGCTGGCGCAAGATCGGTTCCGGGTCGGGTCACGTATTTCTCTTGGCGACGGGGCAAATTAGGCATTGTTTCCTCAGGCTGATCCGCATAAACCCACCGGCGGAGACGTGGCCGAGTGGTCGAAGGCGCTCCCCTGCTAAGGGAGTAGGCCCGGAAGGGTCTCGTGGGTTCGAATCCCATCGTCTCCGCCACAAACCGTCCGAGACGGTGTGGCAAAGTCCACAAAAGCCTTGATTTCAAAGGGTGTTGGCAGCTACCCAGTCCATCAGTGTCCGCGCTGGCCCCACCCGATCCGGTGCGCTCAGGTGGCGGCTCGGATGGTGAGCGATGAGAACAGGACAGATCCACAAGC
>NZ_JBASXK010000100.1:0-17815 GCF_049276915.1 Aestuariivita sp.
GATCTGCACCTCACCGGAATCCGCCGACTCAAGGCCAAGCGCGATGCGCATGACCGTCGACTTGCCACAGCCCGACGGACCAATGATCGCGGTAAAGGATCCCTTGGGGCAGGACAGGGTCACGTCGCGCAGTGCTTCGACAATCTTGCCCCGCCCCCTAAAGGTCTTGCAGACCCCGGAAAGGGAAATCCCGTCCGGGGCCGACATCAAATCTCCTCAAGCAGGGTGGTGTCGAACATGTCGCGCGTGCCGTTGATGCCCACTTCGGACAACGCACGCAGGTTGGCTTCGATACCCTCTTCGGTCATCGCCATATAACCTGCGGGGCTTTCCATCAGCGGCTGCTGGGCATTGTTGAAAAAGATCTCGTTTTCGATGGTGCGGCCTGTCCCTGCGAACCACGTATCAGCCCATTTCGGCGGCCAGAGGTTTGGAGCCTTGAAATTCTCGTCCCAACCCGTGCGCGAAGCGCGCAGCCACGACACAAGTTCGGCACGCTTGGTGGCAAGCGTTTCCTCTGTCACAACGACGGTATCATTGTAGATCGTGAAGCCGAAATCGTAGAGCAGGAACGATGTTGCTTCGACACCCTGTTGACTGATCGTGTAGGGAACGTTGGTGGTGAAATCGAGGCTGGCGTCAATCTCGCCCTGAATGAGTGGCGTCGGGTCATAGGCGTAAGGTACGATATTGACCTGCGATGGGTCGATCCCGTTCAGCGCCAGCATTGCGTTTACCGAAATCACGTTGACCGGTGGCACGGCCAGCGTCCTGCCGATCAGATCCTTGGGTTCGTTGATCGGGTTCGACACAAGCGACACGATGCCAATCGGGTTCTTCTGATATTGCGCGCCGATGATCTTGAAAGGCGCTCCCTGCTCGGCAATCGCCTTGATCGTGGTGTCGGGCGTGGTCAGCGCCAGATCGGCGCGGCCTGCAATGATGGTGCTTTCGGGGATCACGTCGGGGCCGCCGGACAGATAGGCCAGGTCCAACCCTTCTCCGGCATAGTAGCCTTCGTCGATGCCAATGAAGTAGCCTGCGAATTCGGCATCATTGATCCAGGCCGCCTGCATGGTGAAAGGTGTGGCTGCACTGGCCCGAAGCGGCAGCGAAGTCGCTGCAGCGCTTGCAGCGGCTGTACCAAGGAAACGGCGGCGGTTCAGTCTGAGTGTCATGAGAAGGGTCTCCTTTGTTTGGGTGATCATGCGAGGCCTTGAAGGCGCTGAAGCTCTTGCAAGGGCGGGGTTTCAGAAATCTGTTTGGGTTCGAGCAATGGCCATTTCACACCACGCGGCCGCTTGGCCCGGCGTTCGACCACATGCGTTTTGTTCGGCGTCAGGATGGTATCAACCAGAATATCGGTCTCAGAGGGCTGCAATTGCTCTTCGACAAGCTGCACATCATGGACGACGGCATGAACTGGCGTATGTTCACCCACAAGGCCAAGATCGGTGAACATGCCCCATTCGAGATCAAAGAAGCCGTGGCCTTTTCCAAAACGGACACCGTTGACCGATACCGCCGATGCCCCAGTCACCAGATAATCAAACCGCCCTTTCTGCGCGATCTCTTCAAGCGTGATCGGGACGCCGAAATGCTCCATACCATCAAGCCAGGAGGCATAGAGAGCAGCTCCTTCGGGCACCGTGGTTGGGTCAAGGTAGAGAAAGCCACGGTATATCCCATAGGTGGACATGACAAAGGGCTTGCCATCCTCGATCATCCGGCGCCGTAGATCGGCAAGGCAATTGTCAGGTGTGATAAAGGCAAAGCGGCTGTTCTGGTAAGCCTCGCTCTGGACGACGCGGTCGGTTGCGGCTTCCGAGCCTTCAAAATCGGGGATGACTTCAGCAAAGTTCATGTGAAACCGGGTGTCTGGCCTCGCCACGTCCTTTAGTTTCGTCCATATCTTTTCGCGGATGGTCTTGGAGGTCGACATTTTGCTCATTTCATGTGTTTCATTGTTTCACTATCATGAAACAGGTGTTCCAAACGTCAAGAGAAATCGTTTTCCATGGCCTCAAGACTAATCCTCAGAATTCAGGAACGTTCTGCGCGCCTGACGTCGAGCGAAAAGAAGATCGAACATGTTTTGTTGCAGAATCAGAGCCTTGTTGAAACGCACACGGCGACGGAACTTGCGGCGAAGGCCGGAGTGTCCAAGGCGACAACTGCCCGTTTTTTCCGCAGTTTGGGCTATGCCGACTTTGAAGAGGTCCGCCTGCAGGCCCGCGAAGAGCGCAATCGGCGGGAACCTTATTCAGACGTGGAAACGATTCCCGAGCCTGCGACATTTGGGCGAACCATCTCCGATCACCTTGAACTGGAGCTGCGCAATCTGACCCGCACCTTTGAGGAGTTGCGCTCGGATCTGCTGCCGGACATCTCTCAAGTTCTGGAAGAAGCACCCCGCGTCTGGTTTGTCGGTTTTGGCGATGAACAGGGGCTGGCTCGGTTGGGTCGGTCGCTGTTTGCGCGGCTACGGCACGGTGTTCATGAGTTGCAGGGACAGGGACATACCTGGGCAAATGAGTTGTCGATGACAGGCCCCCGTGATGCGTTGGTCCTCTTGACTTTTGAGCCACGCCCAAAGGTGTTGCGCCCCCTGCTTGCCCATGCGCGCACCACGCGGATGCGCGTCATCACGCTGACCGATCACGCCTATGCCCCACAGGCGGAGCGGTTCTCCGAGGTTGTTCTACCGTGCCACGTTGCCAGCTACGGCGCGCTTCCTACACATGCGACGATGCTATCCGTCTTGCGGCTGATCGCCGTGGCTTATCTGGGCCGCAACCCCGAAGCGGTCAGTCAGCGCATCTCGACGCTGGCGGCTATCGATGAGGAGCTCGATTTATTTGAGTAGCTGACGAATGCAACCCGGATCAGACTAGCTCAAAAATGCTAAGAGCGCCCAATGACCTCCAGTACTTGCAAGCGCTATCTGTGAAACTGGACGGTAAAGATTGTCGCGATCGGCTGGTCAAAACCCAGATAACATGCTCGTCTCATACGGGGCAGCATTTTCGTGAATTGGGCAATAGTTTCCAATGTCACCACCAGCTGTAAGTTCATAATCTACGCAGGGAGGCCAAGGCCCGTTCTAGGTCAACCTTACGACGGCAAATGGCAGCAGTGCGCGGTTCAAGCCCATTTCTGCGTAGCGCAGCATTAGGTACAGTGGGCTCTTTCGACCCTTTCGCCGCACCGGTCATGAGTGGCCGGTCCGGGAAACATCGTCGTTCGCTGCGCCACGCATCAACTGGTAAGATGCGGGACAAAGCGCAATTTCGCTGCTGTTGAATGCAATTCAGCTTTCCACGCTTTGCTGACATTCGATTTGGGTAATTCGCATCGCGCGAACTCAGCGCGCTCTTTGTACATTCCCGATAAGTGCTGCCAGCCGATAGAACCCATGCACGAATTTTGAATACGGAAGCGTCAGAAACAGTGTCAGTACCGTGGCAAGGTGAAACGTCAGCATATAGGGCACGAGGCGGGTATGCGTGGCTAAGTAAAGCAGCAATCCAGATGTGCTCACTGCAAAGAGCAAAACCACAAATGCCATATCGCCGCCCCGAACGCGCGCATCAGACAGGCCGTCACCCGCTTGTAGTTTGAGCCTCACCATCCAGAGCGTGCCGCCGCTCAGCATCAGGCCACCAGGTATCCCGAGGAGTTTCGGAAGGCTGAAAACCCCATAAGGCGCAGGCATATCAAAAACATAATGCAGAACCGTGCCAGAGGACGTCGATGCAAAGCACAATAAAAAACCCCAGAGCGTCAGTTGGTGTGCCACGCGGCGTGCGTTGCTGAACCGGTCTTCGTCCTCAAAGTTACACCCCTGATCTTGCCCACCAGCAAGGTTGCGCATGGTGGCCACGTCATGAAATGCGCATGCCACGGCCCTCCATGTCACGGCGCCGCCGCCGACATTCCGCCAATATCGCCGGACCGAGACGGCCATCGCCAACAGAGGCAAAAAGAACGCAGGGGCAAAGATCGCCACCATCAGGCCGTGGCTCATATAGGCGTAAAAACCCTCACCCGCCGCTGGTTGCAGTGAGCTGACCGAGAAAGCCAACAAACATAGGCACACCACAACCATGGTCGCGATGGCCATGCCGTGACGGTCGTAGGCCCGACCAAACCCGGACGGCCATGCCAATTCCTTCCAAATGTCAGTACGGACCTCTGCCAGCGCGCGCGGCAGATTGATCGCAAACTCATGTGGCTCGGTATATTGGCAGGCATAATAACAGCCACGGCAGTTGTGACACAGATTGGCCAGTTGGGTGATGTCACCATCGGCAAAAGCGGTTTGTCGCGTGATCGCCGGAAAGACCGCGCAATAACCTTCGCAATAACGGCAAGCGTTACAAATCTCGATCTGACGTCGCGCTTCCTGGACTGTTTCAACGGACATGGGCTGCGGCCTCCTTGCCTGCGATGCGGCCAAAGACTGTACCAATCGTCATTCCAAACCCCGCCAGATAGCCTTCGCCTAGGATCGATCCGGCCATGATCTCACCCGCAGCCCAGACATTGGACAGTGGCGCGCCATTGGCATGCACGCGCGCGGTTTCGTCGACCTTGAGGCCCAGATAGGTGAAGGTGACGCCGGGGCGCAGTTCATATGCGTAGAACGGGGGTTTTGTCAGTGGACGTGCCCAGTTGGTTTTGGGCGGAGTGACACCATCCGTGGCCAGACCATCCAATTCTTGCGGTTTAAAGGGGCCGTCCGAACAGGCGGCATTGAAAGCCTCGAACGTCTGCATCACCGCTTCGGGCAGGCCGAGCTTGATGCGCAGATCGTCAAGTGTGTCCGCCTCGATCGGGGGGAATACCGACGGCATGAACAGATCACGCGAGCGGCGGTCTATGATGGAATAAGCGACCTGATCGGGCTGGGCCGCCACCAGCCGCCCCCAGATGGCATAGCGCTTGGGCCAGACGTCTTCACCTTCGTCATAAAACCGTAGGCCGTGTTTGTTGACCACGACCGAAAACGGCACGCAATCAAGCCGCGTAACAATGCCACCGTCAAACTTGGGCGCACGCCCGTCGATGGCCACCGCATGACATTGGGTCGGATCGCCAACGCTACCGGCGCCCTGATCCAGCATATCGCGCAGCACGACGCCTCGATTATAGGGCGTACCACGGATCAGGAAGTTACGTGCCGCAGGACCCCAGGCTTCGGCCAGCCAGTCCAGGTCGGCCTGAAATCCACCTGAGGCGATTACCAGAGCGTGGCCTTCGATCCGAGTACCGTCTTTCAACTCCACATGGGTAAAAGCACCTTCTGTCATGCCCACATGCACCACTTCGGTCTCGTAGTGCACCTCGACACCCAACGCCTGCGCGGTGCGGTAATAGGCATTTACCAGCGCCTTGCCGCCACCAAGGAAGAACGCGTTGGTGCGCCCCAAGCTCAATGTGCCAGACAACGACGGTTGAAACCGCACCCCATGGGCCTCCATCCATGGCAGGCAATCTTGCGAGGTCCGGATGACCATTCGCGCAAGAGCCTCATCCGTGTTGCCCTTGGTCACGCGCATCAGATCGTCAAAATACTCGTCCTCAACGTAGCTTTCGATCAGCACGGATAAGGGACCATCATGCATGCACCGAAAATTGCGGGTGTGGCGCGAATTGCCGCCCCGATAGGGCTTTGGCGCGGCTTCTAGGATCAACACGCGCGCGCCCGCCTCGGACGCCTCGATTGCGGCGCACAGGGCCGCATTGCCGCCGCCTACCACGATGATATCAAAGGGAGTTGTCATTTAGCAGACTTAAACAAATCCTTGCGCAGTGTCATCAGAGCCGCCGGATCAATCCGCCCCTGAATGACGCAGGTTTCGCCGCTGGCGAGCGCCTGTTCCAGTGCCGGCCCCATCTCGCCCGGTCCCTCAACCCAAAAGCCGCGCGCGCCGCACAGCTCTGCGAATTGGTCAAAGCGTGGGCTGTCGATCTCGGCGCCCAGCAAACGCCCACCAAAGAACTCCTCTTGGTAAGCCTTCTCGGCACCCCAGGCCTGATTGTCGAGGACGATAAAGATCACCGCCAGCTTGTGACTTACGGCGGTCTGCACCTCGATCATCGTATACCCCATGGACCCATCGCCCATGATGGCGATCACCGGACGATCGGGGGCCGCCGCCTTGGCCCCGATAGCCGCAGGCATGCCGAACCCGACAAGCCCGAAATCCAGCGGTGTCACAAGACCCGGGGAATGGTAATGCGCTAGTCGGTCGGCGGCCTGAAGGCAGGTGTTGCCGGTATCGAGCGTGACAATGGCGTCCCGCGGCAGGACCGCGCGAATTTCGGCCAAGGCGCGTCTGGGATGCATGGGCAAGGTTCCAATCCGGGCCTCGTCTTCCCGTTCTGCCACCAATGATGCCATGTCAGCGGTAAAGCCTGTCCGCCAAGCGGCAATGTCGGGTGCGGGCGTATCCATCAGGGCAAGCGCTGTTTCATAGGCATCTGCCTGCACCGCAATCTCGACGGGGAAATAGCGACCCACAGCGCTGCCCTCAATATCCACATGGGCGATCCGCGCGGCTGGGTTCACATATTCCGCGCTATGAAACGTCGAGTTAAAGCCAAGTCGTGCGCCCAGAACCACGATCACATCGGCCTCACGGGTCAGGCGGCTTGCAACGCGATTGCCGCGCGGGCCACCTTGCCCTGCGAACCACGGATGCCCGTGCGCCATGACATCGGCGTGGCCCGTGGAAGCGACGACGGGCACTTCCAACGTCTCAGCCAAGGCGGTCAGGGCGGCTGTACCTGCCGCCCATTTGAAACCCCCACCTGCAAAAATGACTGGCCGTTTCGCGCCAGTAATCATCGCTCTGATCGCAGCAACATCGCTTGCTGCTGGCGGACCTGCCTTGGCAGTTTTCACCGCGACGGGTTCAATTGCTGGGACCTCGGCTGAGAACAAATCACGCGGGACGTGGAGCACCACCGGACCGCGTCGTCCTGACATCGCCAAACGGATCGCGTCTTCAAGCATCGGGGCCAGACGCGCGGCGTCCGTCACCATGATCGAGCGTTTTGAGATGGGCGCAAAAAGCGCGACCTGATCAACCTCTTGAAAGGTGTCCTTGCCTTGATCCCCGCGACTGATCGCGCCTGCGATCACGACCAGGGGGGAATAGGCCAGCTGCGCCTCGGCCACGGCGGTCACTAGATTGACCACTCCCGGCCCGGCTTGCGCGCCCAGTACAACGCCCGGCCCGCCATTCACCCGCGCATAGGCGTCTGCCATATGGCCCGCCGCCCGTTCATCGCGCGCCCCGACATAGGCGATGTCGCCGCCTGCGTACATGGCGTCATAAAGTTCCAGCATCGACCCACCCAACAGCCCAAAGGCGGTAGTCACACCATTCGCCTTCAGGACGCGGTAGACTGCTTCTCCCCCTGTGATTGTATCACTCATGGTTTGCTTCCTTTCGGTTTGGGCACCAGTCGCAACGCCGGGCCTTTGGGGCGGTAGATTTCAGCGCCACGGTTTTCATTCATTTTTGGGAACCAGCGGCGCAGAGGAAGCGTCTTTTCGATCCTTGCCTCTCTTGGGGCTGTCATGTCCTTGGCCTTTCGCTTTTTGGGTCCCACACAGGTGCATCCAGCATATGCAGCGCATGGGGTTCGTTTAACCGTTGCACCGAAAGGCCAGTTTGCGGCGCATCGGCGCGCAGATATGCAAAGACAAGGCTTTTGCCGACGCTGTGCCCGTAACCACCCGAGGTGGTCAGCCCTACAACCGTGTCGCCTGCCAAAACCGGTTCGCCGCCGTGGCAATCATGAGTGGTGGCCTCCACCTCTGCGTAGACAAGGCGCCATTTCGCGTCCGTGTTCAGCGTCGCATCCCGCCCCAGAAACGTGCGGTTGTCGGGCTTGAAGAACCGCATCAAATTGGCCTCAACCAGCCCCACATCCGTCGTTAACTCGCCGCTGGCCGGATAGGCCTTTTCCATCCGCATCGCGTTTAGGGCGTGGCTGCCAAAATCGCGTAAACCGTGATCGGTCCCCGCGGTATGGAGCGCATCATAGATTGCTCCGATGGCGTCCAGCGGTGCGTGTAATTCCCACCCCAATTCGCCGGTGAACGACACCCGCAACGCAAGACAGTGTTGATCCGCAACAGCGATTTCTTGCCCGGTTAGCCACGGGAACCCCGCGTTTGAAAGGTCCGCATCGGTGATCTGGCCTAAAATATCGCGCGAGGCAGGCCCCGACAACGCCAGCATGCCCCAGTTTTGGCTCAGATTGGTGATGGTGACTTTTTCATCTGGCAAGATATGAGACTTCAACCAGTCGGCATCGGCATTGGTGCGGGCGATCGCCGACCCGACAAAATAGGTGTCGGGCCCAAGACAACAGACGGTCACTTCCGTCTCGAACTTGCCTGCATCGGTCAGCAGGTGGCAGAGCGCAATGCGGCCCGAGCTGGGGACCTTGTTGGCACTCACGCGCTCAAACAACGCTCGTGCATCCGGTCCCTTAACCTCGATCTGAGAAAAGGCACACAAGTCGATGACGCCGGCGGCCTCGCGTACGGCTTTGACTTCTGCCGCGACGTTTTCGTGCCAGTCTTGGCGGTGCCAGCCATTGCGATCTGGTTCACCCGGCGTATCCGCAAACCAGCGCGGGCGTTCCCATCCGGCAACTTCGCCAAAGACCGCACCTTTGGCCGCAAGCCGATCATAAAGAACATGGCGGCGTACGGGCCGTAGGCTATGGAACTGTTTGCCCGGCACTGGGGTGTCGTGGCGGCGCATGAATTCGTCTTTGGTGCGTTCGACAATGAACGTGTCATCCGCAAAATCGCCATAACGGCGCGGATCCATGGACCGCGTGTTCTGGCTTGTTTCACCGCTGGTCATCCATTCGGCCAATATCTGTCCGGCCCCACCACCCCAGGCGAGACCAATGGATGATCCACAGGCCAGCCAGACGTTCGGCGCACCCGATGGCCCCACCAGCATCCCGCCGTCCGGCGTATGGGTGATTGCCCCGCGTACGACCCGCTTGATGCCCAGATTTTCAAGGATCGGCATTCGGTCAAAGGCGCGCATAAGGAAATCACCGATGCTGTCGTAGTCCGCCTCGAACAGCTCATTCTCCGCCTGCCAGGGCGCGCCTTCGGGCATTGTCCAGACTGTCGGGCAGACATGGCCTTCATAGATGCCGATCAGGCCCGATTTCTGCTCTTGCCGGATGTAGCCGCCAAAGGAATTGTCGCGCATCACGGGCAATTCGGGACGGTCCAGAAATTCTTGAACCGTGTCGGTCACCAGATAGTGGTGCAGGCAAGATACGGAGGGGATTTTGAGCCCGAACCAAGCGCCCACCTGATTGGCATAAGATCCAGCGGCGATGACAACATGTTCGGCCAAGACCTCCTCGCCTTTGTCGGTGGTCAGCCGCCACATGTTGCCTTTGCGCGCCGCTCCTGTGATCAGGGTGTGTCGTTCGATCTTGGCCCCGCGATTGCGCGCAGCAAGGGCGAGGGCCTGCGTCACGCTGGAGGGGTCGATATGCCCGTCCTCAAAGGTTTGAACAGCGGCTTTCATGCCTTCGGTGTTGTAAAACGGATTACCTTTTTTGACGTCCTCGGGCCCGACCAGTTCCATCGGCAGATCCAGTAACCGCCCCACGCCCATGATGGATTTCATCCAATCGACTTCGTCGTCATCATACGCCACGCGGAAGCCGCCGACCTCGTGCCAGCCGATGCTTTGGCCGGTTGTTTGCTCGACCCTCTTATAGGTCGCGATGGATGTTTTGTTGATCCAGCCCGAGAGACGCGAGCCCACCGCATGGGCAATCTGCCCCGCCGCGTGCCACGTCGACCCAGACGTCAGTTCTGCCTTTTCGAACAAAACCGTATCGGTCCAGCCATGCTCTGCCAGTTGATAAAGGGCCGCGACCCCCATAATCCCGCCGCCGATAACGGCGCATTGGACGGTGCGTGTCATGTCTTCCAATCCTTCAAGGGGGCAAGGGCGGCGCGGGCGCTAAAACGGGTGCAGGCAATTTCCACCTCGAACAGGTCAACGATTTCGCCTGCGCGCAGGCGGTCAAGTGGCATGGTCAGCATCGCCAACGCCGCCGTTCGACCGTGGGTATAGTTCCACGCGGCAGAGGTGACCTGCCCCGCGACATGTCCGTCAAACCAGATCGGTTCATCATGGATCGGAACCGCATCAGGGCTGTCAAACAGCAGAGTCGCGATCTGTCGTTGCGGAGAGTGATCCGCCAGCGCCGCCTTGCCGATGAAATCAGTCTCCCAAGCGCAGAAGTGGTCCAACCCCGCCTCATGCGGCGTTGTGCCGGGCGTGAGTTCGTGCCCCCACGCACGAAAGCCCGCCTCGATCCGCAAACTGCCGGTGGCATAAAGCCCGGCGTGGCTGGCCCCGGCGGCGACCAATGCGTCATGGGCGGCCATCGCCATGTCGGACGCAATATAGAGCTCATAGCCTGCTTGCCCTGTGTAGCTAAGCTTTCCGGCAAACCCGCGCGCCAGCCCGACCTCGACAGGCGCGAAACCAAAGGGTTTGAGCGCTGGAACAGGCGCCGCGCTGGCTTTTTGCAGAACTTCATGCGCCCGCGCGCCTGCCAGCCCGATGATGGCCCAACCGCTTGTGACATCGGTGATCTCTACCCGTGCCGTGCCTTTTTCGCGCCGCATATGCATCAAATCGCGGACCACTTCGCCAGCACCGGTGATCATTAGATAGGTCTCGGGGCCGTGGCGCTGCACGGTCACATCGGATTCGATCCCGCCACGCGCGTTGAGGATTTGAGAATAGACGATCCGACCCGGCGGGACATCCATCTGGCTCGCACATATTCGGTTGAGGAAAGCGCAGGCATCCGGCCCTTGCACCATGATCTTGCCAAAAGCAGATTGGTCGATGATTGCGGCCCCTGTCTGACAAGCTTCGACCTCGGCCCCGACCCGATCCCGCCACGCAGGTGCGCTGAATGTCAGCGGCAAATGCGCGGCCTCACCTCCGAAATGCACGGCACGTTCCCATCCGGCCATTCCGGCAAAGCGCGCGCCTGCATCGTAGAGAGCCCCGTGGATCGGCGTGCGCCGCTGCCCCCGTGCCGTGTCCATCGCCAGACCGGGGTAAGAGATATCGTAATGTCGCCCGAGCACTTCGGGGATACGCGCTTCCAAAGCCCCAAGCACATTCATCTCGGGGCCAAAGCGCCGGATATCGGCCTCGTTCAACTCCATCGTCGGGTGGCCTGCGATGATCCATTCGGCCAGCGCTTTGCCAGCGCCACCGGCCAGCGCAATACCGCTGGAATTCATACCACCCATTAAGAACAGCCCCGGCACATCCGGGCTTTCACCCAGCATGAACTGGCTGTCGAGCGTGAAGCTTTCTGGTCCGTTTAGCAGCATCCGCACCTCGGCGGTCTCAAGCGCCGGAATACGTCGCAACGCGTTTTCCATCATCGGCGTGAAATGGTCCCAGTCTTCGTCCAGCAGATCAAAGCTGAAATCGGCGGGAAGGCGGGACAGCGGCAGGCCTTTGGCGTTGGGCTCGAACGATCCGACCAGCAACCCTTCGACATCGTCGCGGGCATACAGAAAGGCATCTTGATCGTTGAGGGTGGGCAGATGTGCGCCACGCCCGAGCGCCTTCACTTCGGGCAATGGCTTGGTCAGGATGTAGAAGTGCTCGCAGGCATAAAGCGGCATATGCGCGCCTGCCATCTCGGCCACTTCGCGCGACCAGAGCCCACAGGCGATCACCACCTCATTGGCCTCAATCACATGCTCGCCGACCTCAACGCCACTAATCCGGCCGCCGCTTTTGCGCAGGCTCGTCACGCGCGTGTCTTCGAAAAACGAAACGCCACGTGCTTTCGCGCCCTTGGACAAAGCCAACGCCACATCGGATGGGTTCACCCGCCCATCCGCGGGCGACCAGACCGCGCCGATCACATCATCGGTGCGGATCAGGGGCCACAATTCACCCGCACGCTTGGCATCAATCACCTCTGCCTCAAGCCCGAAGGCGCGGCCAAGGCTGACTTGCCGTTTGAGCGTCGTCAGCCGATCCTCATGGGTGGCGATGGAGAGGCTGCCGGTTTGGACAAATCCGGTTTGTTGGCCGGTTTCCGTTTCCAGTTCCTTATATAGATCAATGGAATAATTGATCAGTTTGGTCAGCGTCGCGGACGGGCGCAAGCGCCGCACAAGCCCGGCGGCATGCCACGTTGTGCCGCTGGTCAGCTTGGAGCGTTCCAGCACGACGATGTCGCGGCGGCCCTCACGCGCCAGATGATAGGCTATGGAACAGCCAACAACACCGCCACCAATGATGACCGTGCGAGCGTGACTTGGGAGCATGCTCATGTTGCGATCACTCCGTCTTTGATTAAGGCCGCAAACGTGCTTTCGAATGCGCCCAAAGCTTCGTCGATCAAGGCAGGGGTATGCGCGGCGGACGTGACGCAGGATGTATGCGACATCAGATCAACGCCCCGTTCCAACAGCCCCCCGCGCAATCCGTTCACCAAATCGGGTTGAACGGTTCGGATTTGCGCAGGAGTCAGCCCCTCCATGGGTGCCTCCCCGAAATACATGTGGCAGGTCGAACTGTCGCCGTAGACCGTGCCCGCAATCCCGAGCCGCGCCATCAGTGTCGCAATACCCGCGCGCAGCAATGCCGCCATCGCATCCGCCTGACGCTGCGGCGCACCGGTTGATAGATGCTTCATCGCCGCATTGGCTCCCGCCGCAACCAGGGGCGAGGCGTTGAATGTGCCTTTGTGGCTGACCGGGGGGGAAAGCCCATCGCGCGTTTCAGCGTTGTTCATCAGCTCCATGATTTCAGCTTTGCCGCAGACCGCGCCACCGGGTAATCCGCCCGTGACGATCTTGGCCAATGTGGTCAGGTCCGGCACGATCCCGTCCCGCGCCTGCCGACCGCCTGGGGACCAGCGAAACCCGGTTATGATTTCGTCGAAGATCAAAACCACACCCGCTTTGCGTGCCACATCATGCAACGCTTGAAGCGTATCTGTGGCCAGCGGGACTGATCCGTAATTCGCCCCCGATGCTTCGATGATCACGGTTCCGATCTGTTGGTCTTGCAGCGCGCCTTCCATCGCTTGGGGGTTGGCGGCGCAAATGGTGATCAAGTAGCTGATCGCATCTGGCACGCCAAGCGAGGTTGCGCGGTCGCTGCCGGGCCTGGCACCCTTCAGCGCATGGTCGTGCCAGCCGTGATAATGACCATCAATGCGCAACACGCCGGGTTTGCCGCTGAACGCGCGCCCCAGCCGGATCGCCAGCATCGTCGCCTCTGATCCTGATGCACAGAACCGCGTGCGTTCTGCGCAGGGGAGGAGCTGGTTCACCCATTCAGCCCATTCAATCTCGCCCAGATGACAATCCGCGCTGAAAATCGCAGTGGTGGTAGCCCGTTGCAAAGCCTCGACAATATCAGGATGGGAATGGCCCAGCATCTGACTGGCACTGCCCATTTTGAAATCGATGTAGCGGCGGCCCTCCACGTCCCACTTTTCGGCGCCCGCCGCGCGTTCAATGAATATCGGATGCGGCGTGCGATAGCGTAATTCGTGGCTGACCCCGCCGGGGAGGGCGGCGCGGGCGCGACCGGACAGGTCTTCGTTTCCACTCATGATGATTTGCTCATGGCTTGGCGCGGCAATCTGATGTCAAAGGCTGCACGCAACTGTGCGTCCCGTGCGTCATCCAGATGCGCCGGGAAATGTTCGGCAATCAATTGCCGCGCAACGTCCCGCGCGCGGTCCCCGATAGTGCTTGATCCGTCACTTTCCCAGTCCCTTGGCGTGCGCCGATCCCCGATATGGGGATAAAAGTAATCTGATTTCATCCGCTCAAACGTATGGGCCTGCCCCAGATAATGCCCCTCGCCACGACAGACATTAGCAATCACATCCTCGGCAATGTTGTCAGGCGTCACCTCGACCCCGCGCAGGGTGCGCAGGATGTTCCCCAACATGTCGTTATCAGCCACATAGGCCTCAAGCGACACGCCAAGCAGGCTTGCCTGCATCCCGCAAGACTGGGTGATCAGATTGGACCCGGCATGCGCCGCCATCGTCACGGCGAGACATTTCTCCGACCCGAATTGCGCATCCAGCGTTTTGGCATCCGTAATCCCCGCTATCGACGAGGTCGGAAGATCATAGTGCCGCCCCATCTGCGCCGCGGCTGCCATCAGGATCGCCTGTTCGCCGCCGCCGCCGCACATTGAGCCGGTGCGCAAATCAGCGACCAACGGCTTTGGCGCAAAGATCGCCCGCACATCCGGATCGACGAGGCACGCAAAAACCAGTCCGGCCAATGTTTCTGCAACAGCCTGCACCAATGATCCAGCGATAGTCGCAGGGCTGGTCGCACCTGCTTGTCCGGCTGAAATCAGTTGCACGGGGAACCCTGCCAGAATGGCAGCTTCCAACGTCTCACACGCCTCTTCGGCAAAGCGCATGGGCGGGACCACATGGCAGACCATGACCGTCAGAAAAGGACGCGCGCGAAAGGCAGCCTCGCCGCCCGCCAGCGAATAACAGAGGGCGGCAAGTTCATGCACTGTCTCAGGTTCTGTGACGCTCACCGACACATGCTTGGACGTACCTGCAAGACAGGCATAGGCGGTGTTGATATCCATCACCGCATTGTCATCGATGTCGCGGGCGACGATAGAGCGCGAGAAATGGTGGATGTTTTCCATCGCATCACAAATACGTGCCGCATCATAAAGGTCTTGCAGAGATCCGTCGCGGTAGTGCCCATCTTCCAGATCAAAGACGCCCGGCGCACCACCGCCGGATGACATGTGCACACGAGAGCCAGATAGATCGAGGTCATGTGCGGGGTCCTGACCACAAAGCACGATGTCACGCCGTGCCTCTGCAATTGTCTTCAGGACCAGATCGCGCGGAAACAGCAGGCGCTTATCCTCAGTGAAGTGCCCACCGCGTGCCACGACGCGGTCTACCATCGACGGGATGGCCTGACTGAGGCCGAGCGTTTCAAGAAGGCGCAGCACCGCTTCAGCAACCACCGCAACTTCGCTGTCGGTGAGAGGTTTGAACCGCCCCCCCGTGACACCGGGCCAAACGGGGGCACCCGCCGAGGTATTTGTGTCATTTTGCCGCTGCTTGCGCCCGCGCCGCGCCTTGTGTGTCTGTGGCACGTGAGTCTTCCTCATCCAATTTCTCTTATGATAGGATGTAAAATTCCTCGTTTACAAAGACAAAAATCTTCCTAATAGATGAGTTCAACTAATCTTAGGATCAACATGCTCCCCTCTCTCAAAGCACTTCGCGCGTTTGACCATGCCGCCCGCACGGGCAGCTTCAAATCCGCGGCCAAGGCTCTGAATGTTTCGCCCACGGCAATCAGCCATCACATAAGGACCCTCGAAAAAGACCTTGGGGTGCCGCTGTTTGAGCGCGACGGCCGGAACGTAACCTTGACCCAACAAGGGCGCGAGCTGAGCACAGATGTCGCCCAAGCCTTTGCGCAGTTGGCGCAGGCCGTAGACAGAACCCGCCGTAGCCCCAACGGACAGGTCATCCGCATCGCGGCGGGGCCCTTCTTTGCCGCGCGCTGGCTGATGCCACGGCTGGCACCGTTCTGGGTGGAACATCCGCAGATATCTCTTGAAGTTGTCCCGATCCCGCAGCGGCTCTCTGGGCAGGACATCGATGCAGATATCGTGATCTCTTGGGACGATATCACGGAAGAAAATGCTAGGCCGCTTCTGACCCTAACGCCCTTTGCCATTGCCAGCCCTTCATTGATCAAACGCTTCGGCCGCCCCGACAGCCCGTCAGATCTTGTTAACATGCCGCTGATACATCAACGCGATACATCAAGTTGGGCCGACTGGTTTGCGGCGATGGACGTGGCCTGTGTTAAGCCGCTTCGGGGGCCCGTCTTTGAGGATGCCAACGCGGTCATGCGGGGCGCTGTTGAGGGTCAGGGTGTAACGCTTGGCTGGATGCCACTGATCGAGCACGAGATTGAAACCGGACGGGTCATCCAGCTTTTTGATCAGTCGATCGCATGGAGAAAGCAGTACTATGTCAACATCACGCCGCGCGGTTTGCGCAATGGTGCCGCGCAATCGGTTGTGGATTGGCTGCGCAGCGAAGGCAGGCAAGGTTGATCCCGGCACAGCCGCTTTTGACCGCATGGGCGGTGTTGCGACGAAACATGAAACGCCAAATGTCTCCCGCCACAACACGATGCCGCGTCTTTTTACGTTGTTCACATAATGATTTTGGCACCATCTAGGGCGTTGGAAATGGTTCCGTCCAATCCATACCCGAAGTTATGCATAAGCCACCTTCGAAGGGCCATTTGGAATGATTTGCGGACCTTGGTGCAAGCCGCGGCATCTGTTTAAGGCGGAAGCTGCGCGCATCCGGGTAGGTCACGTGTGACAGGCCAGGCATCGGCGAAACACTGACGTTTGGGATGAAGACGGGCCTTTGCGACAGACTGCCGATGCGGGGGGGGAGGCGGTTCCCGTCTTTATCATTCTTGAGAGAGCTCATCTGGACCGTTCCGCTTGGTTTGGGCAACTGTAGGTGAGTGATCTGCCCTTTTTGCGGATCAGCCGACGTTCCCTTGCGACTAGACTATTGCTCGAAGCCCCCGGGCTGGGCTTCGTTCTTGATCAGACGTCCCAGACTTCGGGGTGCGCTTGCACAAGCCACAAGTGGAAAATACGCCCGCGCAACCTGTGCGCGGGCGTGTGTATTGATGTCTGGATCTCGTTTTGCGCGCGGAGTTTCCCTCCGATCGCAGCGAGACTGACAACCTCAGCGGGGAGACCCCCGGTTAAAGGATGCCCGGGTTGCACTCCAGACTGGCTGCAAAGGCTGAGCGATTCTTGCCGCGGGCATTGTTCATCGTGCAGGTTTGCGGTGCTGCAGCAGCGCCACCAAACGGGATGGTCCAGCCCAAGCTGACAATGTTCTGCTTCAAGCCGATCACGCCATAATCTGTATCACTCCAGTCAAGGGAGACAATCCCCGGCATCCCATGCTGCGCAAGATCATAGGACACACCGATAGAGGTCTGACGGACAGATGCTGCATTATTGGCGACATCAGTCGACGAGAATGCGCCGAACACCGCCCAGCCGCTTCCGAACTCATACTCTGCGCCAATGGCGGAAAGAGATACATCAGGAAAATCGACGCCCAATTTTTCGCGGCTATAATGCGCAAAGATCTGCAGATTTTCCACTGGCCTGAATGTGCCAATAACGCCTACGTCGTCACCCTCGACGCCGTCGGGGCCAAGAGCACCAAAACTCGTTTTGCCGGCATAACCTTCGACAGAGAAAGTGTTGCCAGAGTATCCGACAAAGGCTCCGTAGCTTTCGAAATTCAGCGAGAAACCTGTGATGCCCGCTGAGGCGTCTTGGAGATAGAATCCGGTATGGACGCCATTTCCGAAGGAATATGTCGGCGCAACACTGATTCGTGTAAAGTCGATATCGAAATCGGGGTTCCCCGCCCGACTTAGGTTCAGTTTGGAGTGCGAAATATCGATGCCGATTTTGAACTTTTCGCTTAGGTTGAGATTGCCTTCGAATGAAAATCTCAGGCTGCGCGCGTCGACGTCTTCGTTCGCCGGCTCTTTAAACGTTCCCGTTCCAAGAGAGAAGTGAATGGTGCCGTCCATGCTGACCGAGGAAGCCGTTTCCGCCGAAGCTACTGTCGAAGTCACGCCGATTCCGACGAGAGCTGTTACTATGACCCGTGTAAGCAT
>NZ_JBASXK010000101.1:0-2057 GCF_049276915.1 Aestuariivita sp.
GACGACGAGAGTTGTTCCTGTTCCCGGATCCGACTTCGGGGGGCAGGGCGCTTGGTATCGACGCTCTTCCGGTCGCCCTTCTTCATCTGGATGTCATGGGGCGCATTCTGGGCGCGAACGGTGCAGCTGATGCGCTACTGGGTGTGCCGGATCGCCTCGCGCGCTCTGCGTCTGCGCGGCTATACGGTCATTGAGGCCGATTGCGCCGAAACCGCCCTTCAAACCCTGCAGGATGCGGGGTTGAGCGTGGATGTCTTTGTCACTGATGTCGTCATGCCCGGCCTTGATGGGCCGACCTGGGTGCGCCAAGCCCTGCAAAGCCGGCCCGATGTGCGTGTGGTCTTCGTATCTGGCTATGCCGAGGGGGCCTTTGGCGACACAAAGCCCGGCATTCCAAACTCAGTCTTTCTGCAAAAACCTTTTTCTCTCAATCAGTTGACGGATGCCGTTCATGATCAGATCAACAAGGTAATGCACTAAACCGCATCACGCGATGCTGTTGTACAAGGCAAACTCCTCGGCGCGCACTTCCTTCAATCTTGCTTCGACCTTTGGGGACAGATGCAGCTCCAAAGCGGGTGATACATTCTCGCGTGCAAGCTGCAGTTTGAGCTTCAGGCGATCTTCCAGAAAGCCGATCAGACCTGGCTGATCTTCATAGCGAAACAGATGGCTGACCGCCTCGCCGTCTTGTTGCTTTTCCAGAAACCGCGCCTGACTGCCAACATTGGCAAATCCGGGCTTCTTGTCTTCGCAATAGGCCAGCACAAAGTCATCAAAGCTCATGTCATGAGTCGCGTTTGGCTGGCCTTTCATGAATGGGCGTTGGCGATATCGATACCAACTGCCCAGCCAGTCGACCGGTTCGCGCATGACGGCAAGTGTCTCCATGTCGTTGACCTTGCAGGCTTTCTCGAACATCGGCCGGAAAAATCTGTTATAGCGATAAAAGGGCGCATGTTTCAGTTCGGGCGGATTTGACACCACCATATCTGCACGCGAGGCCAAAGCGGTTTCAAAGGCCGTGGTCCCCGTCTTTGGAACAGACAGAAAAACCAGTCTTTCGGTCATGAAAACAAGCATTTACCCAAATCCACCAAGAGAGCCCAAAGTCAACATACTCCTGTAAACTACTCTTTAACCCAGATGCGAAACAGTGGGAGTGTGGAAAATTTTGTTGAAATGTTCTCATTTTGGTCCCATAAGGAACAAGAGGTGAACAAAGCAGCGATTGCCCGGGCGACGCCCGTGTGACAGTAAAGGACAGGAAACAGCCCAATGGCAGATCTTTTGACAATGACTGACAAGAAAAAAGCGGACAAACAGAAAGCGCTCGAAAGCGCGCTGGCCCAGATCGAACGTCAGTTCGGCAAGGGATCCATCATGAAACTGGGCGACGAAGGGGCCGTCCAGGAAATCGCGGCCAGTTCGACAGGCTCGCTGGGGCTCGACATTGCTCTGGGTATTGGCGGCTTGCCGATGGGACGGATCGTGGAAATCTACGGCCCTGAGAGTTCAGGCAAGACCACCCTGACGCTGCATTGCGTGGCCGAGCAGCAAAAGCGAGGGGGCGTCTGTGCATTTGTCGACGCCGAACACGCACTGGATCCACAATATGCGCGCAAGCTGGGCGTCGATATTGATGAGTTGCTGATCTCTCAGCCCGACACGGGCGAACAGGCGCTCGAGATTACCGATACGCTGGTGCGCTCGGGTGCCGTCAACATGGTTGTTGTCGATTCGGTCGCCGCTTTGACGCCGAAATCCGAACTTGAAGGCGATATGGGCGACAGCTCGGTCGGTGTTCAGGCGCGATTGATGAGCCAGGCCATGCGCAAATTGACCGGGTCCATCAGCCGGTCAAACTGCATGGTGATCTTCATCAACCAGATCCGCATGAAGATCGGCGTCATGTTCGGCAGCCCCGAAACCACGACAGGCGGCAACGCGCTCAAGTTCTATTCCTCGGTCCGTTTGGACATTCGCCGCATCGGTGCGATCAAGGATCGCGATGAGGTTGTCGGCAACCAGACCCGCGTCAAAGTGGTCAAGAACAA
>NZ_JBASXK010000102.1:0-5270 GCF_049276915.1 Aestuariivita sp.
GTGGTGCAATCCTCGGATTACAACACCGAGATCAGCCTGACCGAATATTACCAGAAGAACGTGTTGTACGGGCCCGGCGCATTTCTTGAGGTGGCCTCGGGTTTTGAGGATTACGAACGTGCCATCCGGCGCAAGCTTGAACGTGAGATCGCGCCGCGCGCGGTCGGAGAGTTGCCCGTCAACCCGGACCCCGGTCCGGGATGATCCGGCGCGCGATCCTCGGGCTGAGCCTTGTCTTGGGGTTCGCCGCGCCCACATTGGCGCAATGCCGTCAGGCGCTGGCTTTGGGGCTGGATGTGTCCGGCTCGGTCGACACTCAGGAATACCGCCTGCAGATGGATGGGCTGGCCAATGCGCTTTTGCATGACGAGGTGACGGCCGCGCTGCTGGCCATGCCCTCGGCCCCGGTTGAAATCGCAATCTATCAATGGTCTGGCCCCACGGATCAGGCCATCCTTGTGGGTTGGCGGGCGATCCACTCACGCTCGGATATCGAGGCGATCTCGACGATCCTGCGCGGTACATCCCGCTCTGCGGTTTCGGTCGGCACGGCCCTAGGCACCGCGATGCGCACCGGGCGCGATCTGTTGCTGCAGCGCGCCGAGTGCTGGAAACTGACGCTGGACATATCCGGCGATGGCAAACGCAACATGGGCCCGCGCCCTCAGGACATCCGTGATGAGATCAAACAGTCGGGCATAACGGTCAACGCATTGGTGATCGGCGCGGATGCGCCAAGGATAAGTGATCAGCGTCAGATGGAGATCGCCGAACTCTCCAGCTATTTTCGCGCCAATGTCATCACCGGACCGGATGCGTTCGTGCAAACCGCCCTGGGTTTCGCAGCCTATGAGGAGGCCATGGTACAAAAGCTCAAACGCCAGCTGGAGGGGCTGGTTCTGGGCCGCATGGAGCCCACACGACCACCTCGCCCCTGACATCCCCCCGACATACCCCTGACGCGCGGCTGACCCGCCATGCCGATCGCGCCCTCGCCTGCGGTCAATAGATATAGCGGATCTGATCGGTCCAGAACCGCTCCACCCGCTTGAGCGCGCCGGTAATCTCTTCGATGCCGGCAAGGTCCATGACAGCTCTGGCCTCAAGGCCGGCCGCATGGTTGTTGAACAACTGCCCCATGATATGGCGGATTTCGCGCCCTTTCTCGGTCAGGCGCACGCGCACGGAACGACGGTCGATCTCGCACCGCTGATGATGCATATAGCCCATATCGACCAGCTTCTTGAGGTTATAGCTGACATTGCTGCCCTGATAGTAACCCCGGCTTTTGAGTTCCCCCGCGGTCACCTCGTTGTCGCCGATATTGAACAGCAACAAGGCCTGAACCGCGTTGATCTCCAACACGCCCACGCGTTCAAACTCATCCTTGATCACATCCAGCAACAGCCGGTGCAGCCGCTCTATCAGTGCAAGGGCTTCCAGGTAACTGCCCATGAAATCACGTTGACCGCCCATGACGGGCTGCGCGTCCATCTTCATCACGCTCTCCGACTCATTCTGCTCTGACAGCAGGATGAGTGAAAAACCCAAAGATAAGGTTAAGCCGTTTTATCTCTATTTTTGAAAGGTTTGCGCGATGTCGTCAATCAGGCTGGCATAGGCTTCGGGCACATCCCCCTGCCCGGTGACCCATTGATAGAGGTCCTGATCATTCTCCAGCAGCAGCGCGTCATACAGCGTCAAGGCCGTCTCATCCATCCGCCCCAGATTGCGCTCGGCATAGGATTGCAGGATGATGTCCATCTCCTTGATGCCACGGCGCATGGAGCGCATATGCAGGCGCTTGAGGCGCGCTTCGGGCGTCTCGCTCATGCGTCATCCAGCCCGGCAAGCCGGCACAGACGCCCCTCGATCGCCCCGGCGCGGCTTTCGGCGGCCGCCAGTTCGCTGCGCAGGTTGCGGATATCCGCCAGAACACCTTTCAGATCCGTCGCCAGCAGGGTTTCAGAGGGTGGCTCGTTCATGCCTTCGCCCTGTCCCGTCAGCAACCACATGATGGACACGTTCAGCACGCCTGCCATGCTCGACAGCTTGTTCGCCCGCGGCTCCGAACGGTCTTCTTCCCAGGCCTGAACCGTATCCTTGCGCACGCCCAGCGTGCGTGCCAACTGCCCCTGAGACAGGCCCGCTGCATCCCGCGCCCCTGCGACGCGATCGCCGAATGTTGCTGTGTCGGGTCCATACCAGTCGTCTGCGCTGTCGGGCATCAATTGCCTCCCGGGCTAAGGTGATGTTGCTTGAATGGGTCTGCGCCGCACCCTATGACATAAGAGCGTGATATACAAACAAGGTGGCACATGGCCTTTCTCTCAGCGACGCTCGACCGGGTTAAACCGTCACCTACAATCGCCGTCACCAACAAGGCCCAGGAGCTCAAGGCCGCCGGTCGCGATATCATCGCATTGGGCGCGGGCGAGCCGGATTTCGACACCCCCAGGCACATCAGCGATGCCGCCATCGCCGCGATCAATGCGGGCCGCACAAGATACACCACCGTCGATGGCATCCCCGAGTTGAAACAGGCGATCTGCGCCAAGTTCAAACGCGACAACGGCCTGAGCTATACCCCCTCTCAGGTCAGCGTCGGCACCGGCGGCAAGCAAATTCTCTATAATGCGCTGGTCGCCACGCTCAATCCCGGTGACGAGGTGGTCATTCCCGCCCCCTATTGGGTCAGCTATCCCGATATGGTCAAGCTTGCCGGGGGGGAACCGGTCATCGCGCCCGCCTCGCTCGAAAACGCCTTCAAACTGACGCCGGAGCAGCTTGAAGCCGCCATCACCCCGCGCACCAAGTGGCTGATCTTCAACTCGCCCTCCAATCCCACGGGCGCCGGCTATGCCCGCGACGAACTCAAGGCGCTGACCGATGTACTGATGCGCCATCCGCATGTCTGGGTGATGACCGATGACATGTATGAACTCCTGGCCTATGACGGGTTCGAATTCTGCACCCCGGCCGAGGTCGAACCGGCACTTTATGAGCGCACGCTTACCTGCAATGGCGTGTCCAAAGCCTATGCCATGACCGGCTGGCGCATCGGCTATGCCGCAGGCCCCGAGCCGCTGATCGCGGCCATGCGCAAGATCCAGTCACAATCCACCTCGAACCCCTGTTCGATCAGCCAATGGGCTGCGGTCGAGGCGCTGAATGGCCCGCATGACTTCATCGCGACCCATAACATCGCCTTCAAACGGCGCCGCGATCTGGTCATCGCCGCCCTGTCCGGGATCGACGGCATGACCTGCCCCGTACCCGAAGGCGCATTCTACGTCTATCCCTCCATCAAGGGGCTGATCGGCAAGACCACGCAAGCAGGCACTGTGATCACCGATGACGAGGCCTTTGCCACCGCCCTGCTCGAAGAAACCGGCGTCGCCGTGGTGTTTGGTGCGGCCTTCGGCCTCTCGCCGAATTTCCGGATCAGCTATGCAACCTCGGACGAGGCCTTGACCGAGGCCTGCCATCGCATCAAGACTTTCTGTGCAAAGCTCACATAAGAACAGGCATGTCAGGCGATCTCCCCGAATACTTCTTTCGCATCCGCGAAAATGGCGCACTGGTCTTTCGTGTCGACACGGAAAACCGTCAGCGCAGGATCGAGATGGACCAGATCGCCGTGGTCAATATCCGCAATGGCGAGATCAAACCCCATGGCGAACGCAGCCTGACCGAAGGCGATCTCGAGACGATCAAGGCCTGGATGGAAGACCGGATCGATCTGCTGGCCCATCGTGATATCGACGACATCCTGCGCGCGGTCGATCACATGAACCTGACAGCCCAATGGGCGCAATCCAAGGCAACCGATGACCAGCTCGAGGCGGTGACCGACGATCTGCTGCTGGCGATGCATGATCTGCGCTCGGTTCTGGTGCGCAAGAAGGCCGATCGCCTGATGAAGGCGCATGAGGACAAAACAAGGACCTGAGCGCGCCCTGCGGCCTCAGCCCTCCACAGGCAGAGGCCAGAGGCTCGAATCCTCTAGGGTCCACCATAAAATCAATGACTTAGCAGATATCTGCTTCTCATCGTATCTCTTGAGTGTCTAGAATAGAGCGAGTACTGTAAGGTGCAGGCGGGACGGAAAGCTGATCTGCAATAGCCGCGCCACGGCCGGCCATAGGCACGAAGAGGCTCTCCGTCCTGTCCTCCCGGTTACTTGGAACTACCGGCACGCTTCGGCATAGTGATCGCGCCCGCCGCATCAGCCTCGGATTGGAACGGGAAATCGCCGAGCCAATCGTGCCGCAGGAACTGGTAAGCCGCTTCGACCGTCGTGAACTGCCGCGACGGCTGGGGGATAGCACAACACGGTCGGTCACAATGATCGCAGTGTTGAAAACCTGTTTGTCAGCGTCGTCATGCAAGTTGATCGCATGGTGCGCCAACCAGCCGATGGTGTTGGATTTCCCTGAGCCCGCCGAGTGCTGGATCAGGTAGTTAGAGCCGGTGCCGTGGGTTTTGGCGTGCGCCATGATCTTGCGCACAGCGTCGAGCTGCTGAAAGCGCGGGAAGATCATCACCTCGTCCTTGCCCGTCACTTCCATGACCATGAACTGCCCGAAGACATCGAGGAGCACGGAACGTGAAAAGATCGCCTCGCCCCATGCGCCTGATTTGTAGAGGTAGGCAATGCGATGTTCGTCCTCGACATCGGGATTGCCTGCGCCGCCGTCGCGGCCTCGGTTGAACGGCAGGAAGCGAGTCTTCCCATTCATCAGCCGCGTGGTCATCGAGACGTTGTCTTCATCGAGCGCGAAGTGAACGAGCGCGCCGCGCTTGAAAGTCAGAAGTGGCTCACCTGCCGGGGAGCGGTCGTCGCGATACTGCTTCTCAGCGTTGCGGAAGGTCGATCCGGTCAGCAGGTTCTTCGCTTCGATGGTGACAACGGGCAACCCGTTGACAAAGAGCACCACGTCAAGGCGACCGCCGTGCTTCTGGCTGTACTCGACCTCATCCATTACGGACAGAATGTTGGCCTGATACTCGGCGACACGCTTGGGCTCCAACGCGCTCGCGGGACGGAAATAGCAAAGGGTGAGCGCTATGCCAGGGACAATCTTGATTCCCTTGCGCAACACATCAAGAAGGCCGCGATCCTTCAGCGCCTTGTCGAGCTGCTTGAAAAACACGTCTTCAGCCGAAGCCGTGTAGTGTTGGGATAACTTATCCCAAGCCTCGGGCTGTGTATTCCGCACAAAGCGAAGGACAAGAGCCTTATCCATCGCCAAAGCGCGATCATAATC
>NZ_JBASXK010000103.1:0-8009 GCF_049276915.1 Aestuariivita sp.
GAACTTGAAGATGCGCTGGTGATCGCCGAAGCTATCGAAATCTAAACGGCCGGGCCGTCTTCACGGACGGCCCAGACCGGACTTTCAAGCTGATGGTCATCGCTGCGCCGCAGCTTCACCAGACCGGCCGTTCGAGCATCTGGGACGTGGCCACTAGTTCAGAGACGGAGGTTCAGGTTTTCGCGGCATTGCGGGCCAGCATGTGGCGGAAGGCGTGCGGGCCGAAGGGGGCAGGTCAGGGGAAAGATCAAGAAGCGGCAGGACGATGATCGAGTTGGTCTAGCGCGGCGACGCGGGCCAGTCAGCCTGTGCCAGCTGCGCGGTCAGCCTTTCCGCCACGCCCGGCATGGACCGGACCGCCTCGGGAAAATCATCCGGCAATGTGATCTGGAACTCCGTCGCGGCCTTGGCGAGTTGCGCTTGTGCCTCTTCCATCCGGTTGCTGTCTGCCAGGCATCCCGCCAGCAGCAGCGTTGTGGCCCCGGTCATGAGTCCGTGTTCAAAATGTTCAATTGCGCGTGGGCAATCGCCTTGAGCGTATCGCAGGGTCGCGCGCAGTGTGATTGACCCTAAAGCAGGATGAGCATGATCCAAAAACGCGTCACTCTCGAAGAGATCAGCACAAGCGGTGGAGAAGGAGTAGCCCGACCATCAAACAGCTTTTTGGCTGATGCCTGCAGTATCCCTGTTTTGTTTACCAGGTCACGTGAACCGGTTCCCTTCAGCAAATTCATGTTGGGGCGATAGCGTCAGGTAGGCATCCCAAGCTAACCGATGCGATGACGACCAGGTCGTAAGACGCGCGCCGCTTTACCTCGGCAGCGATCGTTTTTGTGCCGCCCTTCATCTTGCACGGTATGAAGTCTTCAAGCGATTAGTGCCAGCACATCTGTTTCTCCGCAGCACTATGTCCCTGGCTGGACAAAAAATCCTATTAAGCCTCCGGTTATATACGTTCCTAAGGCTGTGCCACGGCGCAAACCGGTGTCCTTCGGGCACGAGAAACCGCACCCAAAAAAAGGATTCTGATTGCGGTATGCGCCATCTTCGCCAAAGCTTGAAATATGACTCACTCAAAGCTGTCCATCCGACCCGCCCGACAATCCGATCTTGCTGCGTTGATTGCGCTTTACGGGGACGACGATATCGGGGTGACTCGGGAAGCGACGGAACCGGATGCGGCCTACCAAAGCGCCTTCGACGCGATCCAGGCTGATCCGAACCAAATTCTTGTCGTTGGGGAACAGGACACAAAGATCGTCGCCACGCTTTTGCTGTCCTTTCTACCCGGACTGTCTCGGCACGGCGCTTGGCGTGCTCAGATCGAAGCGATGCGAGTCTCGGGGAGCCTGCGTGGCCAAGGCGTCGGCAAATCCTTGCTCGATTGGTCCGTCGCCGAGGCCCGCAATCGTGGCTGTGCGCTTGTGCAACTGACGTCGGACCGGCGCCGGACAGACGCGCACCGGTTTTATGAACGTGCCGGGTTTGAACCCACCCATTTCGGCTACAAACTGTCATTGGAGACACCATGAATGGCTTTCCCGTTTTTGACGGTCACAACGATCTTGTTCTGCGTCTGCTGAGAGGGGACATCACTGCAGACGATGTGGCTTCTGGTCTACCTGACGGTCACATCGATAAGCCGCGTGCGCAAAAGGGTGGGTTCGGCGGCGGAATGTTCGCGATCTTTGTACCGAGCCCTGGTGACCAAGCCCTGCGCCACGATGAGATGCGCAATCCACCCTATGACATCCCATTGCCAGATCAGGTTAGCGAGACCACAGCGGCCGATTGGACCGAGCGCGGATTTAATGCATTGAACGATCTGGCTGACGCGGGTGCCGTTCGTATTTGCCGCACCGCGCAAGACCTAGAAGACGCTTTGCCTGCGGCAGAGATGGCGGCCGTTATCCATATCGAAGGTGCCGAGGCGGTCGATCGCGAGTTCGAGAAACTGAACGCCTGGCACGCGCGGGGGCTGCGTTCGCTCGGCCCAGTCTGGAGTCGCGATACGGTGTGGGGGTGTGGTGTGCCGTTTCGGTATCCGTCCGATCCCGACACCGGTCCGGGCTTGACGGAGGATGGCAAAGCTCTGATCCGTGAATGTAATCGTCTGAAAATAATGATTGATCTGTCCCATCTGAATGGGAAGGGCTTTGAGGACGTGGCGCGGATCACCGACGCACCGCTGGTTGCGACTCACTCCAATGCATGGGCGGTTTGCCCTCATTCACGTAACCTGACCGACCGCCAACTGGCCGTGATCCGCGACAGTGATGGAATGGTTGGCATTAATTTCGCCAGCGCTTTCTTGCGGCCCGACGGGCGGATGGATTCAGAGTTTGAGCTTGACATCGTGCTCAGACACTTTGACCATCTTGTGCACAGCCTTGGTGAGGATCGGGTTGGACTTGGGTCCGATTTTGACGGAGCGCTCGTACCCGATAAAATCGGAGATTGTGCGGGTCTGCCCAACTTGCTCACCGCTTTGCGTTCTCACGGTGTGGACGACGGCCTTATGGCCAAGATCACTCATGGGAACTGGCTACGAGTCTTGCGAAAAACGTGGGGCGACTAATAAAAACGGAACAGGGACTTAATCTATGAAAACTTCATTTGTTGCAGCCGCAGTTGCGTCGCTTTTGACGCTTGGCCTCGCGGCGCCCAGCTTTGCGGAAACACCGCCGAACATGCTGGTCATCGCGAACAGGATCGATGACATCAAAACCTTCGATCCTGCCGAAAGCTTTGAATTCGCAGGCGCGGATGTCAGCCGGAACGTCTATGAAAAGCTCGTCAATTTTGACCCGCTTGACCTTGATGCAGGCTACCAGCCGCAACTGGCCGAAAGCTGGGATATCTCCGAAGACGGGATGACGATCACCTTCACAATGGCGGACGGGCATGTCTTTGCCTCGGGCAACCCGGTCACCGCCAAGGACGCTGAATTTTCGTTGCGTCGTGCCGTAACGCTGAACAAGACACCATCGTTCATCCTCACGCAGTTTGGCTTCACGCCTGAAAATGTCGAACAGACAATAGTCGCAACCGACGACAAGACGCTCGTTCTGACGCTAGATAAGCCCTACGCACTGTCTTTCGTCCTGAACTGTCTGACGGCCACCATCGGCGGGATCGTCGATATGGAAACCGCCATGGCGAACGAAGTCGATGGTGACATGGGCAACGCCTGGCTGCGCACCAACACAGCTGGCTCTGGCCCCTACAAGGTTGTCGACTGGAAGCCGAGCGAAAGCGTTCTCATGGACCTCAACCCCAACTATGGCGGCGACGCACCTGCGATGGAGCGGGTGATCGTGCAGCACATTCAGGAAAGCGCGACCCAGCGCCTGCAGCTTGAGCGCGGGGATATCGACGTGGCGCGCAACCTGTCGCCCGAAGACGTGGCCGGTCTGGCTGATGTTGACGGCGTAAAGGTGATCGACGAATTGCGTGGCCGTCTGATGTATTTCTCGGCCAACCAGAAGAACGAGATGCTGTCGGATCCCAAGGTTCTCGAAGCGCTGAAACTGGCGACCGACTATGAAGGGATGTCCGGCTCTTTCCTCAAAGGGCAGTACACAGTTCATCAAGCTTTCCTTCCGCTGACCTTTCTGGGCGCGTTGGAAGAAAAACCCTTCAGCTACGACATGGACGCAGCCAAGGCTGCGCTTGCTGCATCCGGACACCCGGATTGTGGTCCGATCAAGATTTCGGTCCGCGATGCGCAGGAACGCTTAGATATCGCCCAATCGCTTCAGAACACATGGGGCCAGTTGGGCTGTGACATCGAACTGATCGTCGGCACGGGCGCGCAAACGCTGGATCGCTATCGCGCACGCGAGCATGACATCTATCTTGGTGCGTGGGGCCCGGACTATCCGGATCCGAACACCAACGCGGGCACCTTTGCGTTCAACCCTGACAATTCGGACGAGGCTGGCGCAACCGGTCTTCTGGCATGGCGTAACGCTTGGGGCATCCCTGAGATG
The DNA here is from genome assembly GCF_049276915.1 of Aestuariivita sp. Taxonomy (NCBI): domain Bacteria; kingdom Pseudomonadati; phylum Pseudomonadota; class Alphaproteobacteria; order Rhodobacterales; family Paracoccaceae; genus Aestuariivita; species Aestuariivita sp. Next base: position 3,993 of record NZ_JBASXK010000103.1, read on the forward strand.
AGCGAAAAGACCCTCGCCGCTGTGGTGGAAAACGACACCGCAACCCGTGCCGAGATGTATCGCGAATTGCAGCGTGAGCATCAGCAGGTCAGTCCATTTGGCGTGATGTTCCAGCAGATAGAACAAAATGGCATGCGCTCGAACGTCGAAAACTTTGTCGCCGGCGGTGCGACCACGGCGGTGTCTTACTGGGTCATCACCAAGTAAATGGCGGATACAACACATGGCGAAGGACGGCTTCGGCCGTCCTTCCCACCTTGGCTGAAGAAAACGCTCACGACGTTGGCAACCGTTGCAGCGACGATTCTTGGCCTGCTTTTCGTGACATTCATGATCGGCCGCGTGATGCCGATCGACCCGGTTCTGGCTGTGATCGGCGAACGCGCCACGCAGGAACAATACGATCAGACCTTCCGGGATTTGGGGCTGGATCAACCGCTTCTGGTGCAGTTCTGGATTTACGTGACCGACGTGCTGCAAGGCGATTTCGGAAAATCCATCCGCACTGGACAGGAAGTTACCACCGACATTGCCCGAGTGTTCCCGGCGACGCTGGAGCTCGCGACTTTGGGCACGTTGTTCGGTGTGGTTCTGGGCGTGCCTCTGGGCGTCGTCGCCGCCGTTCGTCGCGGCAGCTGGATTGATCAGCTGGCGCGCTTTGTCGGTCTGATAGGATATTCCATGCCAATCTTCTGGTTGGGTCTTGTGGGGCTATTGCTGTTCTACGGCATCCTTGGGTGGGTTGCTGGCCCGGGGCGGTTGGGTATTTTCTATCAAGGCATCGTCGAACCGATCACGGGCATGATCCTTGTGGACAGCGCTCTGCGCGGTGAATGGGCGGTGTTTCGGAATGCGTTCTCGCACATCATCCTACCGGCATCTTTGCTTGGCTATTACAGCCTTGCATATATCAGCCGCATGACACGGTCCTTCATGCTGGAACAGCTTGGGTCAGAATACGTTACCACCGCGAGGGTCAAGGGCCTCAGCGAATGGCAGGTGGTCTGGGGGCATGCCTTCCGCAACATCCGCATCCAGCTGGTGACGGTGATTGCACTGGCCTATGCAAACCTGCTCGAAGGCTCCGTCCTGACTGAGATCATCTTTGCGTGGCCGGGGCTTGGTCAATACATCACCACGTCACTGCTGGCCAATGACATGAATTCTGTGCTGGGCGGGACGATCGTGATCGGTACGATCTTCGTGGGCATCAACATCTTCTCGGACCTGCTCTACCGTTTCTTCGATCCGAGGTCCAAATGAGCACATCGCAAGGACTGCGAGACTGGCTTCTCAGCGAAGAGCCGACCTCCCGTCGGCAGGCTCGGTTCGCGTCATGGTACAAGGGATGGCTAACGCTGCGGTCGAACAAACTCACGATGTTCGGCCTCTACGTCCTCGCTTTCCTGATCCTCTGCGCAATTTTTGCGCCGGTATTGGCCACGCATGATCCGTTTGCGCAGGATTTGGGCCAGCGTTTGTTGGCACCGGGCGAAAATGGGCATCTCTTCGGGACCGACAGTCTGGGGCGGGACATCTACTCCCGACTGCTCTACGGGGCGCGGATTTCCATCTATATTGTTCTGTTGGTTGTCATGGTCGCGCCTTTGGTCGGCCTGATCGTCGGTACGATGTCCGGCTATGCGGGTGGCTGGATCGACGTGCTGCTGATGCGAATTACCGACATTTTCCTAGCCTTTCCGCGCCTGATCCTTGCGCTGGCCTTTGTTGCTGCACTAGGGGCCGGGATCGAAAACGCTGTGCTTGCGATCTCGCTGACCGCGTGGCCGCCTTACGCCCGGATCGCACGAGCCGAGACGCTGACCATCCGGAACTCGGACTATATTCACGCAATCAAACTGCAGGGTGCGGGGCCGTTCCGTATCGTAACCAAGCATATCTGGCCGCTCTGCATCTCTTCGCTGGTGATCCGCGTCACTCTGGACATGGCAGGGATCATTCTGACTGCGGCTGGACTTGGCTTTCTTGGCCTCGGCGCACAACCCCCCAGCCCGGAATGGGGCGCAATGATCTCGGAAGGGCGCAAGTATATCCTTGATTACTGGTGGGTCGCCACAATCCCCGGCATCGCGATCTTTGCCATCAGCCTTGCCTTCAATCTGCTGGGTGACGGCCTGCGGGACGTGCTGGACCCGAAAGAGGACAATTCATGACGGACGCCCCGCTTCTGGATGTGGAAAATCTGTGGGTGAAGTTCCGCACGCGCACAGGTGTTTTTGACGCGGTACGAGGGATTTCCTTTACCTTGGGCAAGGAACGCCTTGGCATCGTCGGCGAAAGTGGTTCTGGCAAATCCATGACGGGCCGCGCCGTTCTGCGCCTGATCCGACCGCCAGGCTTTATCGAAGCTGACAAACTCAACGTGCACGGCGAAGACATCCTGTCCCTGCCTGAAAAGCAGATGCGCCGCCTGCGCGGTGGACGGGTGTCGATGATCATGCAGGACCCAAAGTTTTCTTTGAACCCCGTGATGACTGTCGGTCATCAATTGGTCGAAGCACTGCGCGCGCACGAAAAGGTTTCGCGCAGTGAGGCTTACCAGCGCGCTTTGGACGTGCTGGACGAAGTCGCGATCCGTGACCCCAAACGGGTCTTTGACCTCTATCCGCACGAGGTTTCAGGCGGCATGGGTCAGCGCATCATGATCGCGATGATGTTACTGCCCAATCCCGAGATCCTCATAGCGGACGAACCCACCTCGGCGCTGGATGTTTCGGTACAGCTTCAGGTTCTCGACATCATCGACAAACTGGTCAGTGATCGCGGTATGGGTCTGATGTTTATCAGCCACGACCTTAACCTCGTTGCCAAGTTTTGCGACCGCATTGTCATCATGTACGCAGGCCGTATCGTCGAGACCTGCAAGGCCAGCGAGCTGCGCAATGCCAAGCATCCTTATACGCTAGGCCTGCTCAACTCGGTGCCCGATCTGGAACACCCGCGCGACCACCTCGAAGTGTTGAAACGCGATCCGGCATGGCGCGAGGCCCCGTCCGTGAGTGCCCGCCAATGAGCGCTATCACGATCAAAGACCTCAACGTCTGGTTTGGCGTCGGCGCTGACCGCTCCTATGCGGTGCGGGATGTGAGTTTCGAGGTCGCAGACGGAGAAAGCTTCGGATTGGTGGGGGAAAGCGGTTCAGGTAAATCAACCATATTGCGCGCCATCGCCGGTCTTGTTCCCACGTGGTCGGGCAAGATGACCGTGGCTGGCGAAACTCTTGGCGCCAAACGCAGCAAATCCTTCTACAGCAAGGTGCAGATGGTATTCCAAGACCCCTATGCGTCCTTGCATCCACGCCAGACGGTGGACCGCGTCTTATCCGAGGCGATGGAACTGCACGAGGTTCAAAACATCGATACCCGCATCGGCCGCTTGCTAGACGATGTCGGCCTCGGCACGGGCTTCCGCTTTCGTTATCCGCACCAGCTGTCAGGAGGCCAACGCCAACGCGTTGCCATCGCCCGTGCGCTCGCTTGTGATCCGTCGATCCTGCTTTTGGATGAGCCGACCTCGGCCTTGGACGTTTCGGTACAGGCAGAAATCCTGAACCTGCTGGTTGATCTGCGCCTCGAACACAAACTGACGTACATCATGGTCTCGCATGATTTGGGCGTCGTCGGCCATCTATGCGAACGCATTGGAGTGATGAAAGATGGTCGCTTCGAAGAAGTCCTAACCGTCGATGCCATGCGTCGCTCAGAGGCTCAATCTCCTTACACGCAGCACCTATTGGAAAGCTCAATCAACTCAATTCGGTGATCTTGTTCTGAGCCTGCCAATCCATGTCGGCGATTGGCCGTCTGGCGTCATTTGCGGCCTTTCCCGTTTAGCGGACTTTGGCACACAGCGCAGCGAATGACGGCTTCCCGCCGATTCTGTGGAAAAACAACGTGTTGCTGGCGCAGAAATAGCCGTTCCAAATCGGGCGTAAGCGCCTTTCTTACTAGGCTTTGCGCATTTTCTGCGGTGCAGGAAAGACCTTGGCTAGTTTGC
>NZ_JBASXK010000104.1:0-68892 GCF_049276915.1 Aestuariivita sp.
GTCTATGAGACCCGCGAAGCGATCGGCATGGAACTGGCCAAGGAATCACCGGTCGAGGCTGATCTGGTCTGTCCGGTTCCCGATTCCGGCACGCCTGCGGCCATCGGTTTCGCGCGTCAGTCCGGGATTCCCTATGGGATGGGTATCATCCGCAATCAATATGTCGGACGCACCTTCATCGAACCCACCGAGCAGATCCGGAACATGGGTGTGCGGCTCAAGCTGAATGTGAACCGTGCGCTGATCAACGGCAAACGTGTGGTTCTTGTGGATGATTCGGTCGTGCGCGGCACGACCTCGCGCAAGATCAAGGAGATGATCTTGGACGCCGGCGCTGCCGAGGTCCATTTCCGCATCGCGTCACCGCCCACGGCATGGCCCTGCTTTTACGGCGTCGATACGCCTCAGCGCGAAAAGCTGCTGGCCGCGACCATGTCCGAAGACGAGATGTGCGCCCATCTGGCCGTGGATAGTCTCAGATTCATTTCGCTGGACGGGCTTTACCGTGCCGTCGGAGAAGCCAACGGGCGCAACAAGGCCTGCCCGCAGTATTGCGACGCCTGTTTCTCGGGGGAATATCCCGTCAAACCTGCAGACATGATCGAACAGGGGTTCGAACTCAAAGCCGCCGAATGACTCTTGCCGACGACCCTCTCTGGCAACGGTTCAACAATGCCGACATGCCCTGCGCCTGCTGCGGACGCAGGTTCGAGGGCGTGTTCGACATCGGTTTTGATCATCCCGACCCCTGGACGCATGGCAACCGTCAGGACAGCGGGCAGGATGTCATGGAACACGGCGAGGATCGCCTGACGGCAGATTTCTGCAGCATCGGTCCGCACAGGTTCATCCGCGCGGTTCTCCGCCTGCCCATCATCGGTGCCGACCAGGATTTTGCCTTTGGCACCTGGGCCAGCGTCAATCCTGCCAATTACGAGACCTATCTGGGCTTTACCTCCCAGACTGCGCAGTTCGAAGGCTGCTTTGCCTGGGCCATGAACCGCCTGCCGGACTTTGTCATGGAAGATTGGCTGCCTTGCAATCTGATGCCCGGACGACCGGGTGAACGCCCCTATCTGGAAGTGCATGACGGCGCGCATGAACTTGCGACCCTTCAGGAAAGCGGCATCAGCTTTGATCGGCTGCTGGATATCTACGCCGCCTCAGGTCAGGATCTGCGCCCACATCTGAGCGCAGTGTAAAAACATTACCTTCGCACACTAAATATCTGATATATAATTATTTTCTGTAATTCCGCTCAGGGATGGGCAAAGCCCCGCCCATGACGCCCAGGCAGGGGCCCGAGTGTCTTTGCAATCTGCGATCGCCGTGATAGCGCCACATGCTGCAACGCAGAATGAACAGCGCAGGGAGTTTCCCGACATGGCCGAACAAGATCCAGACACCACCAAAGCCGAAGCTCTGGCGACGCAAACAGGCGCATTATCCATGCGCAAGCTGTCACTGATCGGCACCATGGGCACCGATAGCCTGCGGCGCGCTTTGGTGCGCCTGCCCGACGGGCGGATCGAACAGGTCGAGGTGGGCGACACGCTGCAGGGTCAGCGTATCGATGCCATCGAACCCGAGCGCCTGCTGATGAGCCGAAACGGGCGGCAGCGCATCCTGAGCATGCCACATGGCTGAGGGGCTTGACCCGGGGCCCGGCAACGGTCAAACCGCGCAGCATGACTGACAAGATTGCCCTCATAACCGGTGCCTCACGCGGGCTGGGTGCGGCCATGGCCGAAGCCCTTGCCCCGACGCATCATATCATCGCCGTCGCGCGCACGGTCGGAGCCCTTGAAGAGCTTGATGACCGTATTCAGGGCGCCGGCGGTAGCGCCACGCTCGCCCCGATGGATATCACCGATGCCAAAGCCATGGCGACCCTGTGCCGGGGCATTCACGACCGCTGGGGCAAACTGAACCTCTGGGTGCATGCCGCAATCCACGCCGCCCCGCTCAGCCCGGCGGATCATGTGGATGCGAAAGACTGGGCCAAATCCATCACTGTGAATGCAACCGCCCTGTCGGTGCTGATCCCCTATCTGTCGCCCCTGCTTGGTCAAACTGGCGCGGCGATGTTCTTTGACGATGCCGCAACGCGTGGCGGCAAATTCTATGGGGCCTATGGTGCCAGCAAGGCCGCGCAGATGGCACTGGTGCAAAGCTGGGCATCCGAGACCGTCAGAACCGGGCCCAGGATCCATGTGGTTCAGCCAAACCCCATGCCCACCGCAACCCGCGCCCGGTTTTTCCCGGGCGAAAACCGCGAAAATCTGCACAGCCCCAGGGAAGAAGCGCTTCGGCTGATCTTGGAGCTGTGAACGGTTGCTAATGCAACCGTGCCTTCGGCATGGGTATTTCAGACCAGAAAGACTGAGGACGGTCGTGCACCACGCCACATGCTTGCCCTGACTTGCAGGCCCGTCTATCAAGTCTGAAACCGAGGGGCTGGGCATGCGCATTCTTGTAACAAACGACGATGGTATCAACGCACCGGGACTTCAGGTTCTGGAAGAAATCGCCGCCGAGATTGCGGGCCCCGATGGAGAGGTCTGGGTGGTTGCCCCGGCCTTTGAACAATCCGGCGTGGCCCATTGCATCAGCTATACCCATCCGATGATGATCGCGCGAATGTCCGAGCGCCGCTGGGCTGCAGAAGGCTCGCCTGCGGATTGCGTGCTGGCGGCGATCCATGATGTGATGCGCGACGCGCCCCCTGATCTGATCCTGTCGGGCGTCAATCGGGGCAACAATTCAGCTGAGAACGCGCTTTATTCGGGAACGCTTGGCGGGGCGATGGAGGGGGCCTTGCAGGGCTTTGACGCGATTGCGATGTCGCAGTATTACGGACCAGCGGTGGCCAAGCTGCTCGATCCGTTTGGAGCCGCACGCCAGCACGGGGTCGAGGTGATCCGCCGAATTCTGGCGGCCAAGATGCCCAGATCCGAAGATTACCGGCTGTTTTACAACGTCAATTTCCCGCCCGTTCCAAGCGAGGACGTCAAGGGGATCCGCGTGGCCCCGCAAGGGTTTCGCCGCGATATGGGCTTTGGGGTTCAGCCGCACCTGTCACCGGGCGGCAAGCGGTTCCTGTGGATCACAGGGGCTCCGCAACAACAGCCGACCCATCCCGGCACCGATGCCGCCGTCAATCTGGACGGCTACATCTCGGTCACACCGATGCGCGCGGATCTGACTGATCACGCCTCGCTTGATGCGCTGAAAGTCATCGAATGACGGGACCGGCGGCCGAGACCAAGATGCAGTTTCTCTATGCGCTGCGGTCAAAGGGCGTGACGGACAAGCGTGTGTTGCAGGCGATGGAGGAAATCGACCGTGGACCCTTCATTCGCGGGCTGTTTGCCGAGCGTGCCTATGAAGACATGCCCCTGCCGATAAACTGTGGCCAGACGATCTCACAGCCATCCATCGTGGGGCTGATGACACAGGCGCTGCAGATCAGCCCTCGTGACAAGGTTCTGGAAGTGGGCACCGGGTCGGGCTATCAGGCCGCGATCCTGTCCAAACTGGCGCGCCGCGTCTATACGATCGACCGTCACCGCCGCCTGGTGCAGGAAGCCCGCGAGATTTTCGAAAGCCTTGATCTGACCAATGTCACGGCCGTGACAGGGGACGGATCCTTCGGATTGCCCGAACAGGCACCGTTTGATCGCATCCTTGTCACCGCTGCAGCCGAAGACCCGCCAGGCCCCCTATTGGCCCAATTGAAAATCGGGGGTATCATGGTGGTGCCGGTCGGCCAGTCGGACGCGGTGCAAACCCTGATCCGGGTGCGCAAATCCGAAGACGGGCTGGAATATGATGAGTTGAGACCGGTGCGGTTCGTACCCCTTCTGGAGGGGCTGAGCCGGGAGAGTTGAGTATGATTGTCGCAAATCCCCGGACAACATGGGGAAAGCAGAGGATATCGAGATGCGTTTTGCCAAACGGTCTGCAACGCTGACAGCCCTGTGCCTTGTACTGGCTGGATGTGATGAACCGCTGGATTTTGACCTGCGCGGGAACGTGGGTGGATTTTCAACCGCTCCCGCCGCGCGTTCAGTCACGACGAACCGCCCCGCACCCGATGCGCGCGGGATCATTTCCTATCCCACCTATCAGGTCGCCGTGGCACGGCGCGGCGATACAGTCGCCACCGTCGCCCAGCGGATCGGCAGCGATCCGCAGCAACTTGCCCGGTTCAACGGTATCGACCAGAACGTCGCCCTGCGCGAAGGTGAACTGCTTGCCCTGCCAGCCCGCGTTGCCGAACCGGCTCCGGGCACGCCGGGTTCGATTGATCTGACCACGCTTGCCGGCAATGCGATCAACAGTTCGGCCAGCACACCACGGGTCTCGACTGCGGCGCTGGAACCCAGCACGCCCACCCCCCGCGCCACGACAGCGGGCGAGCCCATTCGCCACAAGGTCACACGGGGCGAGACCGCCTATAGCGTGGCGCGGCTCTATCAGGTGCCAGTGCGCGCCCTGGCCGAGTGGAATGGCCTGGGACCGGACTTTTCGATCCGCGAAGGGCAATATCTGCTGATTCCCGTCGCAAATGCACAGCCGCCGGCTCGGACAGCTGCCACAACTTCAGCCGTGACAGAACCGGGTCAGGGCTCTCCCACGCCCACACCACCCAGCGCGGCCACGCCGCTCCCGGGTGAGGCCGTGGTTGCCGCCAGCCAGGCCCCAAAGCCCGCGCCGGTCAATGTGGGCACACCCACACGCAGCACAAGCGCGCGTATGGCGATGCCGGTCGAAGGCCGGATCATTCGTGACTATAGCAAGGGGCGCAATGACGGCATCGACATCGCCGCCAGCCCCGGCGCGCCGGTCAGGGCCGCCGCCGATGGCACCGTCGCCGCCATCACGTCGAACGCCGCCGATCAGGTGCCCATCATCGTGGTCCGCCACCCCGATAACGTTCTGACCGTCTATGCCAATGTGGATGGCATCACCGTCAAAAAGGGCGATAGTGTCAAACGCGGCCAACAGATCGCAAAGCTGCGCAGCGGCGATGATGCCTATGTGCATTTCGAAGTGCGCGAAGGCTTTGATAGCGTGGATCCCACGCCCTATCTGAACTGAAAACCGTCAGCCGGCCCCGGGGTCTCAGCTGACCGCGACGTCATGGCGGCCGGCCAGATCGACAAAGAACTGCCAGGCCACCCGGCCCGAGCGTGCGCCCCGCGTTGCCTGCCATTCGATGGCCTCGGCGCGGAGCGTCTCGGGATCCGCCCTCACGCCATAAGCCGCGCAATAGCCGTCGATCATCGACAGGTATTCATCCTGCGTGCAGGGATGAAATCCCAGCCAAAGCCCAAAGCGATCCGACAGAGACACCTTTTCTTCGACCGCTTCCGAGGGGTTGATGGCGGAACTCCGCTCATTCTCGATCATGTCGCGCGGCATCAGATGGCGGCGGTTTGACGTGGCATAGAACACGACGTTTTCGGGCCGCCCCTCGATGCCACCATCCAGCACCGCCTTGAGGCTTTTGTAATGCTGATCGTCATGTGAAAACGACAGGTCATCACAAAACAGCAAGAACCGGTAAGGGGCCGCACGCAACAAGGCCAGCAAACGCGCCACCGAGGGCAGGTCCTCACGTTGCAGCTCGACGATCTTCAGGATCGGGTAATCGGCATGCACAGCGCCATGTACCGCCTTGACAAGGCTGGATTTTCCCATCCCGCGCGAGCCCCAGAGCAGCGCATTGTTTGCCCCGAACCCGCGCGCAAAACGGCGCGTGTTGTCCAGCAGCGTGTCGCGGGATCGATCTATCCCCACCAGCAGCGGCAAATCCACCCGGTTCACCGCAGCCACGGGGCTCAGCCGATCCGGCTCGACATGCCACACAAAGGCCGAAGCGGCGGAAAAATCAGGCGCCTCCAAAGGGGTCGGAGCCATCCGCTCAAGCGCGGCGGCGATCCTCTCGGACGTGTCACTCAAGATTTGCGGTCCTCGGCTTCGCCAATATCGTCCAGGTCTTCGTCGAACTCATCTTCGTCAACCCAAAGGCCCTGTGCGCGCAGGTCTTTTTCGCGCTTCTTCTCAACCCGCTGCACCAGCTGGATCGAAACCTCGTAAAGCCCATAGACCACAACGAACAGGATGATCTGCGTGATCACATCCGGCGGCGTCACAAGCGCGGCCAGCAACAAAATGCCCACCACCGCATATTTGCGCACAGCGCGCAGACCCGCCGCACTGACAAGCCCGGCCTTGCCCATCAGCGTCAGCAGAACCGGCAACTGGAAACACAGACCGAAGGCCACGATGAACTTGATCGTCAGGTTCAGATATTCCTGCGCCGAGCCCTGAAAGACAACCGACAAGGGTGCAGGCCCGCTGCCCTCGATCGCTTCGCCTTCTGCGCCAAACTGCTGAAATCCAAGAAAGAAATCATAAGCCAGCGGCGTGACAACATAAAAGGCAAATGACGCGCCCAAAAAGAACATGAACGGCGAGGCGACAAGGAACGGCAAGAACGCGCCCTTCTCGGACTTGTATAGACCCGGAGCCACAAAGCGCCACATCTGATGGGCGATGAAGGGAAAGCCCAACATGAACCCGCCCAGCAGCGACACCTTGATCGCCACGAAGAAGCCCTCCTGCGGGCTGATGAAGATCAGGTCGCAATCCTGTCCGCGATCAGACAGCACCTGGCACAGCGGGGCGGTGAGAAAGTTGAAGATCGGCGTCGCCACGGTGAAACAGATCACCATGCCCACCAGGAAATAGAGCACGCAGCGAATGAGCCGCGTGCGCAATTCCGCCAGATGCTCGATCAGCGGGGCGGAGGAATCCTCGATCTCTTCGGTTTGGCTCATGATTTGGTCTCAGAACTCGCGTCAGAGGGGGCGGCCGTCAGCTTTGCCTCATAGTCCTCGGCCTTGGCCAAAGCCTCGGCCGCTTCCTTGGCTTTTCTGTCGGCCACAACACGTGCAGTCGTAGCCTGCATCTTGCGGGCGTTTTCGGCGCGCTCCGCTGCCAGCTTGCCGGTCTCGCTCTTGGGATCGAATTTGGTCGGATCCAGGCTCGACGTCATATCGCGCGCGGCCTCCTTGACGCCGTCCATCGCCGTGCTCATCGGATTTGCAGCAGCCTTGAACCCCTTGGCGATATCGTTGACGCCGGATTCATCGGCAGCGTCATTCATGGCGCGCGAAAACTCCCGTGCCATGCCCTTGGCCTTACCGACAAACTTGCCGACGTTGCGAAACAACATCGGCAGGTCCTTGGGTCCGACCACAATCAGCGCAACGATGCCGATGACCAGAAGCTCGGTCCAACCGAGATCAAACATGGATCAGACCTTGTCTTTATCGGTCTCGGGCGTGACGTCCTTGGCTTGGGCCAGCGATTGCTCTTCAAGCTCATCGGTGCTGTCTTTGACGCCCCGCTTGAAGGCAGTGATACCCTTGCCGACTTCGCCCATCAGGCTTGAAATCTTGCCGCGCCCGAACAGGACGAGGACCACAACGGCGATCAGCAAAAGGCCAGGAAGGCCGATATTGTTCAGCATGACAGTCTCCTTAGCATGTCAGCAGCGCACAAGGCATCAGACCCCGAGCGCATGAATTACAGATGCTATATGCCGAGCCTTCCGCGCCGACAAAAGACCCAATGCAATGTTTTCGGCCCGGCTTGTCGTTCCAAGCCTGCGGTTTCCTGCCTTGGAATATCCTCCTGACAGGTTTATGTCAGTTTTACCCCCACCAAGGAGCCTGACATGCCCCGCAGCACCCGCCTCTTCGAGATCCTGCAGATTCTGCGCGACGGCCGCCTGCACCGCGCACAGGATATCGCGGATCGGATGGGGGTGTCGGTGCGCACGCTCTATCGCGACATCGACACGCTGCAATCCTCCGGCGTGCCCATCACCGGCGCGCGCGGCGTGGGCTACCGGATTGCCGATCTCACCACATTGCCGCCCCTCACCCTGACACAAGATGAACTCGAAGCGCTCAACCTCGCCGTCGCCATCGTCTCCGAAGCCGCCGATCCCGATCTCAAATCCGCAGCCCTCAGCCTCGCGGACAAGCTCGATGCGCTGATGATCACCCGCTCTGTGGCCGAAGCCGACGCCTGGAAATTCGCAGCCTCCCCCTTCGCCGACGCTGCCCGGGGATTTTCGCACATGGCAACGCTGCGGATGGTGATCAAGACCCGCCAGAAACTGCAGCTTGGCTATCTCGATGATCAGGGCACTATCTCCGCCTCAAAGATCCGGCCATTGCAGCTGGATTACTTCGGCCGCGTCTGGACCCTGACCGCATGGTGCGAACAGCACCAAAAGATCCGCAGCTTCCGCGTCGATCTGATCAAAGAGGCAACCGCCCTGCCCGAACTCTTCACCGACGAGCCGGGAAAGACCCTCGCCGATCAGGCCATCGCCTCCTGACCGCCTCATCTTTCTGGTGAAAAATACCCAAAACCGCGCGCCCCTCAGGCCGGGAACACAAAGCATTTGTCCCGGCGGATCGTCAGCCACATGACCTTGCCGGGCGCTGGCAGGAACACGCCGGGCACGGTGACCTTGATGGTTGAGCCGTCATAATCCATGCGAAACTCCACAAGGCTTTCATTGCCCAGGAAGCGTGCGCGCTCCACCACGCCTCGTGCCGCCGTTCCGTCCGAGGCCGTAGGGGCAGGCCCCTTGCCGCCCCGGTCGAAATCGATGCGCACATGCTGAGGGCGAAAAACGATCTCGACTTCGGTGTGATCGGGCACGCCGGGGGCCAGGAAACGCCCGAATGGCGTCATCGCCAGAGCCCCTTCCACACGGGCGCGCAACACGTTGGTATCACTGAAAAACCCGACAGCCGCGTGATCCAGAGGACGGGTATAGACGTTATAGGGCGCGCCTTGTTGTACGATCTTGCCGTCACGCATCAGCGCGATCTCATCTGCCATGCGCATGGCCTCTTCGGGCTCATGAGTGACCAGCAAGACGGCTGTATCTTCGGCCTTGAGCAGATCCAGCGTATCATCGCGGATGCCATCGCGCAGACGATTGTCCAGCCCCGAAAACGGCTCGTCCATCAGCATGATCCGCGGACGAGGAGCCAGGGCGCGCGCCAGGGCAACGCGCTGCTGTTCCCCACCTGACAACTGGTGGGGATATCCGTCGATAAACCGCAGCAGATCCACCTGCCGCAACAGCTCTTCGACCCGCCCACGCTTGTGATCGCGCGAGCCCTTCAGGCCAAAGCCGACATTATCGGCAACGCTCAAATGCGGAAACAGCGCGAAATCCTGAAACATCAGCCCGATCTCGCGCCGCTCGGGCGGCACCCGGGTGATCGTGTCACAGACCAGCTTGCCGTCGACATAGATCTCACCGGAATCCTGCATCTCGACACCTGCGATCATGCGCAAAGTCGTGGACTTGCCGCAGCCCGATGGCCCCAGCAGGCAGGTGACCCGCCCCGGCAGAATGCGCAAAGACACATCATCCACCACCGCCCTGTCATCAAAACGGCGGATCAGGTTGCGCACTTCCAACCTGGGTGTCTGTATCTGCTTCTGCGCCTGCACGCGGGCCTCACTGCTGGATCCCGATTAAAACCATCGGTTATCAACCCCGCCGCCCCCGCGCAAGGCTCTGCGTCAGAGCGTGGCGTTCGTGGCCCCGCCATCAAGAAGCACGTTCTGTCCCACGATAAACCCTGCATGTTGCGAACACAGGAACGCACAGGTCGCCCCGAATTCCTCGGCCGTACCATACCGACGAACCGGGATCGTCGACGCGCGGCGCGCCCGCGCCTCCTCGATCGTGATCCCTTCGGCTTTGGCCACCGGGCCATCCAGCGCCTCGGCCCGATCCGTGGCATGAATGCCCGGCAACAGGTTGTTGATGGTCACACCGCTGGGGGCAACCTGGCGGGCGGTTCCGGCCACGAAACCCGTCAACCCGGTGCGCGCGGCATTGGACAGACCCAGTTGCGGAATCGGTGCCTTGACCGACTGGCTGGTGATATTGACCACCCGGCCCCATCCGCGCTCCATCATGCCCGGCAAAACCGCCTGCATCAGCGCAATGGGCGTGAGCATATTGGCATCGAGTGCTGCGACGAAATCATCCCGCGACCAGTCACTCCAGATCCCCGGAGGCGGGCCGCCGGCATTGGTTACCAGAATATCCACGTCACCTGCCGCCGCCAGCACCGCGCTGCGCCCGGCCTGGCTCGTTATGTCTGCCGCGACAGGGATCACCTCCACGCCGTAAGTCTCACGCAGCCGCGCAGCAGATGCCTCCAGCGCATCCGCACCGCGCGCGTTCATCACAAGGTTCACCCCCGCCGCCGCAAGCGCCTCGGCGCAGCCAAGGCCCAGACCCTTGCTTGATGCGCACACCAAAGCCCGTTTTCCCGCAATCCCCAAATCCATCTCGTTCGCTCCCATCGCACTGATTTCCAATTCGAATTCGCACCTGCTTTAGCACCATTTTCCCCCGCTCTGCCAGTAAAACGCCCGGGCGTTGACCGCTTGCTGCCACAATCCTAGGATAGCGCTTTGTCCAGCGGCAGGACGACCGCAGTTGAGGCAACCCGACAGGAGACCGCAGATGGCGGATCGCGCAGTACCAACCCAATCGGTTCAGGTCTATCCTGCACAGAGTTTCCGTGTCTGCACCGGAGCGATTCAGGGGGATGCCGTGTCCTGGCACGGGGATCTCGAGCTGGATGATCTCTATGCCCTGGAACATAACGCCCTGCGTGGCCGCCTGTCGATGCAAGCTGACTCCACTGGCGCATTCCGCGTCGCCGAAGATACGGGCATCGGCCAACCTGGCGCGACATTGCACCTGGATTGCGCGCTGACATTCATGTCCCCGGACGGGTTGACCCAGGATGCGGTGGTGATCGTCGAACTGGACGAGCACGAGCAGATTGCCGCGGTCTATCTGCTGTCACTGTCCGAACTGCGCCCCAAAACCGAATACGCGCTGGTCGGCATCGATCCGAAAGGCGCGCGCGAACTCTTCGCGCGGGTTGCCTCGGTCTATTTTACCCGTGGCACCCATATCACCATGGCCACGGGCGAACAGCGCCGGATCGAAACCCTGAACGTGGGCGATCGCGTGCTGACACGCGATGACGGCGTACAGGAGATTCGCTGGATCGGCTCATCGACCACGCGCGCACAGGGCGACATGGCCCCGATCCTGATCGAGGCCGGCGCGCTGAACAACGCCAATGACCTGATCGTCAGCCCGAACCACCGCCTGTTCGTCTATCAGCGCGAGGATCGGATCGGTGCCGGCCAGGCTGAACTGATGGTCAAGGCGCGCCATCTGCTGAACGGTGACACCGTGCGCGTCGCCCATGGCGGGTTTGTGGATTACTTCCAGATTCTGTTTGATCGTCACCACATTATCTATGCCGAGGGAATCGCCGCTGAATCCATGCTGGTGGATCCGCGCACAAAGCCTTCCCTGCCATCGGAACTGCTTGAGAAACTGACCGAGGTCATCCCCGGCCATACCCGCTCGGGCCATCACGGTGTGGATGTACAAAAAGCATTGCTCGACCGTCCCGACGCCATCGACATTCTGCGCCGCGCTTCGTCGCGTTAAGGCGACAGACCGGCCCCTTGCACACCAACCTCCTGGCCGCGCCGGGCTGTCGTGCAGCTTGATCGGCAGGTCGCGCAGAGACGCAGCGCACAGACCCGGCAATTCTTGCCATGATCGCAAAGCGACCCTATACGCGCCTTATGTTAGACGCTTCCACAAATCGCCCCAGATTGCCCGCCGAAATCGCGCGGCGCCGGACCTTTGCCATCATCTCGCATCCCGATGCGGGCAAGACGACGCTGACCGAAAAATTCCTGCTCTATGGCGGTGCCATTCAAATGGCTGGTCAGGTGCGCGCCAAAGGCGAAGCGCGGCGCACGCGCTCTGACTTCATGGCAATGGAAAAGGATCGCGGAATCTCGGTTTCGGCCTCGGCAATGTCGTTTGATTACAAAACCTTCCGGTTCAATCTTGTCGATACGCCCGGTCACTCGGACTTTTCCGAAGACACCTATCGCACGCTCACCGCTGTGGATGCGGCCGTGATGGTGATCGACGGCGCGAAAGGCGTGGAAAGCCAGACCCGCAAGCTGTTCGAAGTCTGCCGCCTGCGCGATCTGCCGATCCTGACCTTCTGTAACAAGATGGACCGCGAAAGCCGTGATACTTTTGAAATCATTGATGAAATCCAAGAGAATCTGGCGATTGACGTGACACCGGCCTCCTGGCCTATCGGTGTGGGACGCGATTTCATCGGCTGTTACGATATCATTGGCGACCGGCTTGAGTTGATGGACCGTGCCGACCGCAACAAAGTCGCGCAAACCATTGAGATCAAAGGCCTTGACGATCCAAAGCTGGCCGAACATGTGCCCGCGGCATTGCTGGCCCAACTCAAGGAAGAGCTTGAGATGGCGCGCGAACTCCTGCCTGCGCTTGACCAAAAGGCCGTGCTGGAAGGCACGATGACGCCGATCTGGTTCGGCTCGGCCATCAACTCCTTCGGGGTCAAGGAACTGATGGATGGTATTGGCCTCTATGGGCCAGAGCCGCAGATACAATCTGCCACCCCAAGGCAGATTTCCCCAGAAGAAACAAAGGTTTCTGGCTTTGTCTTCAAAGTTCAGGCAAATATGGATCCCAAGCACCGGGACCGCGTCGCCTTTGTGCGCGTGGCGTCGGGCCACTTCAAGCGCGGCATGAAACTGACCCATGTGCGCTCAAAAAAACCGATGACCATCTCCAGCCCCGTGCTGTTCCTGGCCTCGGACCGCGAACTGGCCGAAGAGGCATGGGCGGGCGATATCATCGGCATTCCCAACCACGGACAGCTCAGAATCGGCGATACCCTGACCGAAGGCGAAACCCTGCGTGTGACGGGCATTCCCTCCTTTGCGCCCGAACTGTTGCAGGGCGTGCGCGCAGGCGACCCCCTCAAGGCCAAGCACCTTGAAAAGGCGCTGATGCAATTTGCTGAGGAAGGGGCCGCAAAGGTCTTCAAACCCTCCATCGGCTCGGGCTTCGTCGTGGGCGTGGTCGGTGCCCTTCAATTCGAGGTGCTCGCCTCCCGGATCGAGCTTGAATATGGCCTGCCCGTGCGCTTTGAACCCTCCCAGTTCACCTCCGCCCGCTGGGTGACCGGGGACAAGGCAGCCGTGGACAAGTTCATCAAGGCCAACCAGCAGCATATTGCCCATGATCACGATGGTGACATCGTGTACCTGACCCGCCTGCAATGGGATATTGATCGCATCGTTCGGGATTATCCCGAACTGACCCTCAGCGCGACGAAAGAAATGATGGTGTGACGCGGCGGCCCAGCATGTGCGCTCCAGCCCTTGTCATCCCGGCCAAAGACACCCCTTTCGTCACAGCTGTTGACGCGCCCTCGCTTCATGGCAAACTGTCGCACAAAGCCTGACACCTGCGGGCGCAATTCAGGAGCAGCGCCGCGCGTGGAACGCCATGTCTAAGCCAACCGCGAAATGGGGAATCGTCGCCACGATCAAGGCGCCCGTGGACGAGACATTGCGCTTTGCCGCCTATCACCTCAGCCAGGGCGCGCACCGGCTTTACATCTATCTGGACGACGCCAGCGAAGCGGCCTTCATCGCCCTGAACGATCATCCGCAGATCACCCCGATCCTGACCGACGCCACCTGGTGGCAAAAGCGCGGCCGTCGCCCCGAGAAACATCAGGTGCGCCAATCCCGCAACGCCACCCACGCCTATCGCAGGTTGGCAAAGGTGGATTGGCTGATCCACATGGATGTCGATGAATTCCTTGTCACCGCGACCCCGATTGACGAGGTGTTGGGCGCGCTGGGGACAGACGTACTGTGCGCCCGCGTGCGCCCGATGGAACAACTCTCCGAGGCTCCCGGCCTGTTCAAGGCCTTCATCCCGCCCGGACACGGACGTCACCGCCTCGTCGAAGAGATCTACCCGACCTATGGTGCCCACCTCAAAGGCGGCTTTCTGAGCCATCTGGCTGGCAAGATTTTCGTGCGCACCGGGCAGGACGATCTCAGGCTGCGCATTCACAATGCCACGCAGGGTGACATCACCAACCCCGGCGAAATCGAACTTGGCGACATTGACCTCGCCCATGCCCATGCCAAAAGCTGGGACCAGTTTCGCAGCGCCTTCCACTATCGGCTGGACAAAGGCTCCTATCGGGCCGATCTCGCGCCCCAGCGTGCGCAGGACAGGGGCGGATTGACCCTGCATGAGCTGTTCCAGCATATCGAAGCCACAGACGGAGAAGACGGTCTGCGCGTTTTCTTTGACGAAGTTTCACGCGCCACACCACGCTTGATCGACGCGCTCAGCGCGCGGGGCCTCCTGAAAGAGGTCGATCTGCGCCTTGCGGAGCATTTGCGCGAACATTTCCCCGACTACGCCTAGGATTGTTTCCAAATTGGCAACAAACACGCGATGTCAGCATCCGTGCTGCACCAGCAGCATTTGACCCGGCCGCATCCGGGTGCTATCTGGCAATTCAAGCCAATCATGCGCATGTTGCGCGGGCCATACGGGCCAGGCTGATAAGACGTGCGGGCCAAATAGTGTCCGCAGATCACGGATACATATGACCAAGTTCACCGATTTGAATCTGAACCCCAAGGTTCTGAAAGCCGTTGTCGAAGCCGGCTACGAAACTCCAACACCCATTCAGGCAGGAGCCATTCCACCGGCGCTCGATGGGCGCGACGTTCTGGGCATCGCCCAGACCGGCACAGGCAAGACGGCAAGTTTCGTGCTGCCAATGATCACGTTGCTGGCCCGCGGGCGGGCCCGTGCACGCATGCCGCGCAGCCTTGTGCTTTGCCCCACGCGCGAGCTGGCCGCCCAGGTGGCCGAGAATTTCGACACATATACGAAATACCTCAAGCTGACCAAAGCGCTGCTCATCGGCGGCGTCAGCTTCAAGGAACAAGACACGCTGATCGACAAGGGCGTCGATGTGCTGATCGCGACACCCGGACGTTTGCTCGACCATTTCGAACGGGGCAAGCTGATCCTGTCGGATGTCAAGGTGATGGTTGTGGACGAAGCAGACCGCATGCTCGACATGGGCTTCATCCCCGATATCGAACGGATCTTCGGCCTCACGCCCTTTACCCGTCAGACACTGTTTTTCTCGGCCACCATGGCTCCCGAGATCGAGCGGATCACGAACACCTTCCTGTCCAATCCCGAACGGATCGAGGTCGCCCGCCAGGCCACCGCCTCCGAGACGATCGAACAGGGCGTGGTGATGTTCAAAGTTTCTCGCCGCGACAAGGAAGCCAGCGAAAAACGCGCCGTTCTGCGCAAGCTGATTGATGGTGAGGGCGATGCCTGCACCAATGCGATCATCTTCTGCAACCGCAAGACAGATGTGGATATCGTCGCCAAGTCCTTGAAGAAATACGGCTATGACGCCGCGCCGATCCATGGTGATCTGGATCAGTCCCAGCGCACCCGCACGCTGGATGGGTTCCGCAACGGCGAGCTGCGCTTCCTTGTGGCCTCGGATGTGGCCGCGCGCGGTCTGGATGTGCCATCGGTCAGCCACGTCTTCAATTTCGACGTGCCCAGCCATGCCGAAGACTATGTGCACCGTATCGGCCGCACCGGACGTGCCGGGCGTGCTGGCAAGGCGATGATGATCTGCGCACCGCGTGACGAAAAGAATTTCGACGCGATCGAACGGCTGATCCAAAGGGAAATCCCGCGCCTCGACAATCCGTTGGGATCGCCCGAGCCTGCACCCGCCGACATGGAAGACTCTGCCGAAAAACCCAAGCGCGCCCGCCGCACCCGTGGCCGCAAGGACAGCCCCGAGACCCAGGCACCGGCAACACCGACCGAGGTCACGACAGAGCCGCCCGTCGAGGCACAGATCGAAACACCCGTTGCCGAGGCCGCAGCCGTTCGGGACGTCGCACCAGAACCTGCCCCCGAGCGCAGGCAACAGGACGACACCCGGCAAAACCGCGGTGGCGCAAACCGCCGTGGCGGCAAGGGGCGCAATGACAACACCCCCGTCGGCATGGGCGATCACATGCCCGGCTTCATCGCCATGAGCTTTGACGAGCGCCGCACGGATTAACCTCCGCGCGGGCTCGCCCTTCGCCTTATCGCATCCGGCTTATCACCACCGTCACTTCGGGTTTCTTGCCGATCTCGGATTGCGCCGTCTGGCGCGCAATCCGCTTGAGCGCATCTTCCAAGCCGTCATCATCGCGCAATGTCTTCGGATTGGCGCGCATCAGGAACTGGCTCAGATCCGCCTCCAGCACATCGACAAGGGGCGCATTGGATGTACCGGTCTCGGCCAGCCCCTTGATGTCGCACCAGGGATCGCCCAGCGGTTCATCCTCTTCATCCAGAATGACGGTGATCACCACATGACCGTTCAGCGCCATGCGGATGCGGTCCCGCACGATCCCGTCCAGCGCGCCAATCTGGACCGAACCATCCAGATAGGTCCGCCCGGTTTCGATGTATTCGGCAACCGTGGGGGCATTCCCGCTCAGATCGATCATCATCCCGTTCACCGCCACAACGGACTGACGCCCGTTTTGCTCGCTGACTTTCGCATGTTCGCGCAAATGGCGATGTTCCCCATGCATTGGCACAACGATCTGCGGATTGACGATGGCGTGCAGCCGCTCGATATCGGGCCGGTTGGCATGTCCCGACACATGATAGAGACCGCTGGACTCATCCACCACATCCACGCCCTTTTCACTGAGCTGGTTCATGATGCGGATCACTCCGCGCTCATTTCCGGGGATGGTCTTTGAGGAAAACAGGAACAGATCGCCCTCGGCCAGTTCAAGCCCCATGTATTTGCCACGCGCCAGCTGGGCCGAGGCCGCCCGGCGCTCCCCCTGGCTGCCCGTCACCAGCAGCATCAGGTTCTCACGCGGGATCGATCCCGCCTCTTCCGGGCTGACAACCCGCGGGAAATACCCCAGAACCCCGGTCTCGACCGCCGCTTCGATCATCCGGCGCATCGCACGGCCCAAAAGCACGATCGAGCGCCCGGCCCGTTCCCCCGCTTCGGCCAGCGTTTTGACCCGCGCCACATTCGAGGCAAAGGTCGTCGCAACCACCATACCGCCGGCACCGGCGACCAGCTTCTCGATCTCCGGCCCCACCTCCACTTCGGAACGGCCAGGATGGCGGGTGAACACATTGGTGCTGTCACAAACCAGCGCACGCACCCCGTCCTTTGAGACCTCGGCCCAGAGTTCGGGATCAAACGGTTCGCCCACACCGGGCGTTTCATCCAGCTTGAAATCGCCTGAATGGATCACGCGACCCGCCGGCGTGTCGATGATCAGGGCCGAGCTTTCCGGAATCGAATGCGACATCGGCAGAAAGCCGACGCTGAAAGGCCCGGCCTCTGTCTGCTCGGGCCAGGCACTCACGGTCTGCACCGCGTCTTCGGGATGGCCCTGCTCTTCCATCTTGCCCCGCGCGATATTGGCGGTGAAGACGCGCGCATAGATCGGTGCGCCCAGATCGCCATAGAAATGCGCCACGGCCCCCACATGGTCTTCATGGGCATGGGTGATGAAAATCCCCTCCAGCCGGTCGGCACGCTCCTTCAGCCAGGTCACATCCGGCAAGATCAGGTCCACACCCGGTGAACCATCCATGTCCGGAAACGTCACTCCAAGATCGACCAGGATCAGCCTCTCGTGATCCGGCGCGCCATAGCCATAGACATAGGCGTTCATGCCGATTTCGCCTGCTCCACCCAAGGGCAGGTAAATCAGTCGTTCGCTGCTCATGTTTTATATATGTTCCTTGTTATACGCATGGATCACGGTCAGCCCATGCATTGTCAGATCTTCTTCAAGCACATCAAATAGCCCTTCGGTCTCACCAAACAACGATGCAAGACCACCTGTGCCCACCACGGTCATCTCGCGACCCAGCTCGGCCTTAATCCGCGCGCAGCTTTCCTTTACCAGCCCGACATAGCCCCAGTACACACCCGACTGCATGCAGGCCACCGTGTTCGTGCCGATCACCTTCTGCGGCTTCGAGATATCCACATGCGGCAAGGCGGCTGCGGCCATATGCAGGGCCTCGAGACTCAGGTTCACACCGGGCGAGATCAGCCCCCCGATATAGGCGCCATCGGTATCCACGACATCAAACGTGGTCGCCGTGCCGAAATCCACCACGATCAGATCGCCACCATGGCGCTCAAAGGCTCCGGCGGTATTCACCAGCCGGTCCGGTCCCACCAAAGTCCCCGCATCCACGCGCGGCTCGCGCGGCAAACGGCACTCCGGCTTGCCCACCACCAGAGGGCGACAGCCAAAGAACCGGTCGGCAAAGACCCGCAGGTTGAACACCACGCGCGGCACTGTCGATGAAATGATCACCTCGGTGATCTCGGGGTCGATCTTGTAATGGTTCAAAAGCGTCGAGAACCAGGTGAAATAGGCATCCGCCGTGCGCGCATGATGCGTCGAGGTGCGCATGGTGCACAGGAATTTCTGCCCGTCCCAGATTGCAAACACCGTATTGGTGTTGCCGCAGTCAATGGCCAGAAGCATGTCGGCCTCCTTCAGAAATAGATCTCGGCCGCCGGTATGGTCACAGGGCCCTGCGCGGTCTCTAAAACCAGATTACCCGCAAAGTCCACGGTTTGAAATCTGCCCGTGATCTCGGATTTCGGCAGGCGGGCGGTGATCACCTCTCCCAGGCGCGCCGCCCGGGCCAGCCAGGCAAGACGCACAGGCTCAAACCCAAGCGCGCAGAACTGACGCTCATGGCGATCAAAATGCATCGCCAGCAGGTTCAGAAACGCCTCCGGGCTGATCCGGACACCGCATTCACCGGCCAGAGACACCGGCCGCACCGCATGCGGCTCCACCGCCTCGGGCCCGGGTGCCTCGGCCAGGTTCACCCCGATGCCAATCGCCAGATGGGTGATCCCTCCCGCAGCCCCGCTGCTTTCCAGCAGGATACCGGCCAGCTTGCCCCCATTGAGCAACACGTCATTGGGCCATTTCAGCGCCAACCCCTCGCCATGCCCCAGCACATCCGCCACCGCATCATGAAGCGCCAATGCCGCCACGAAAGAGCGCAGCGCAGCCGACGCGAGACCACCCTCAGGCCGCATCACCAATGTTGCAGACAGATTGCCCTCGGGCGCGATCCAGGCCCGGCCCCGCCGCCCGCGCGCCGCGCTCTGACGACGCGCCATGATCCATTCCGGCCCGGCCAGATCCGGCGCGATACGCGCGGCCTCACTCAGGGTGCTGTCGACCTCCTCCAGCACCCGTCGCCCATATCCCTCCGGCCAGACCGTCATCCGCCGGCCCTGCCTCTTTCTGGTCTGAAATACCCCCGCCGGAGGCACCCGCGGTTGACGCAGCACAGCGCCTCGATCAATTGACCAGCACCGCCGCAGCGACCTCTGCCGCCGCCTCGACGCCGAACATATTGACGATCCCCAGGATCATGATCGCCGCGGATCCCATGAGGAAGCCCCACAGAACCGGCGTGCCCGTGGTGTCCAGCTCTTCGCCGGTGTCTTCGCCGAAATACATGTAATAGACGATGCGCAGATAATAGAACGCTCCGATCACCGAGGCGACCACACCCGCCACCGCCAGCCAGATCAGACCCGCCTCATAGGCCGCTGTCAGCACATAGAACTTGCCAAAGAAGCCCAGCATCGGCGGCACGCCGGCCAGCGAGAACAACAACACCAGCATCGCCAGCGCCTTGCCCGGCTCGCGTTTGGCAAACATGTTCAGCGAGGCGATATCGGTGACCGGCTGGCCATCCCGCTCCATCATCAGGATGAAGGCGAAGGTGCCGACATTCATCGTCACATAGATCGCCATATAGACCAGCATTGCCTGCACGCCGAACGCGCTGCCCGCAGCCAGACCCATCAGCGCATAGCCCATATGCGCAATCGAGGAATAGGCCATCAGGCGCTTGATATTGCTCTGCCCGATCGCCGCGATCGCCCCGAGGAACATCGACAGTACCGACAGCAGCGCCACAACCTGGCTCCAATCGGGGACCGCGCCACCAAAGGCGTCATGCAGCACCCGTGCAAACAGCCCCATGGCCGCCACTTTCGGCGCGGTGGCGAAGAACGCCGTCACCGGCGTCGGCGAGCCCTCATAGACATCCGGTGTCCACATGTGGAAGGGCACGGCCGAGACCTTGAACGCCAGCCCCGCGATCACGAAGACCAGGCCGAACAGCATCCCCAATGAGATATCGCCCTGCGTCGCGGTCTGGATGATCCCCGAAAACAGCGTCGTGCCCGAATAGCCATAGACCAGCGATGCCCCATACAGCAGCAGACCCGAGGACAGCGCCCCCAGAACGAAATACTTCAGACCGGCTTCGGTGGATTTCGAACTGTCGCGGCGCAACGAGGCCACCACATAAAGCGCCAGAGATTGCAGCTCGAGCCCCATGTACAGCGCCATCAGATCGCCGGCACTGACCATCATCATCATGCCGACAACCGCCAGCACGATCAGAACCGGATATTCAAAGCGCAGCAGATCGCGGCGTTGCATGTAGTCCTGGCTCATCACCAGCACGGCGGCTGCAGACAACAGGATCACGACCTTGGCAAAGCGCGAGAACGCATCTTCAACGAACATCCCGCCAAAGGCGATACTCGTGCCCTCGCCCGTCAGCCCGATATAGGCCGCGACTGCAACCATGACCGCCGCCGAGACCCAGACCAGCACCGGGGCCAGTTTGTCCTTGGTGGTATAGACCCCGAACATCAGTGCGGCCATCGCATAGACGGCCAGCGCGATCTCGGGAAGGATGACGTTCAGATCAGCCTGGATCATGCCCCGGCCCCCTTAATTCGATGCCAGCTGGACAGCAGACTGTGCCTGCGCCAGCGCGGTTTCATAATTGCCCACAAGGGCCTCGACCGAGGGGCCGATGATATCGAGGATCGGCGCGGGATAGACGCCGAACAGGATCGTGCAGATCACCAGCGGCGCAAAGATCGCGCGCTCACGCCGGGACATATCCGTGATCGTCTTGAGGCTCTCCTTGATCAGATCGCCCATGACCACGCGGCGATACAGCCACAGCGCATAACCCGCCGACAGGATGACCCCCGATGTCGCCACAGCCGCCACCCATGTGTTGACCTGGAACACCCCAACCAGCGTCAGGAATTCACCGATGAACCCGGATGTCCCCGGCAAGCCGACATTGGCCATGGTGAACAGCATGAAGATCAGCGCATAGGCCGGCATGCGGTTCACAAGGCCGCCATAAGCGTCGATATCGCGCGTGTGCATGCGGTCATAGATGACACCGACACACAAGAACAGCGCACCCGAGATAAACCCGTGGCTGATCATCTGGAAGATCGCGCCATCAATGCCTTGCTGATTTACCGCGAAAATTCCCATGGTCACAAAGCCCATATGCGCCACGGATGAATAGGCGATCAGCTTCTTCATGTCCTCCTGCACCAGAGCGACCAGCGAGGTATAGACAATGGCAATGGCCGACAGCCACAGAACCAGCGGCCCCATCACCTCCGAGCCGACGGGAAACATCGGCAGCGAGAAGCGCAGGAAGCCATAGCCGCCCATTTTCAACAGGATCGACGCCAGCACGACCGACCCCGCAGTCGGGGCCTGCACATGCGCATCCGGCAACCAGGTATGGACCGGCCACATCGGCATCTTGACCGCGAAACTGGCAAAGAAGGCCAGCCACATCAGCGTCTGCATCCCGCCCACGATCTGCACGCCCAGCAGGCTGAAGCTTTCCGAGCCGAACTGATGCACCAGCAATTGCTCGATATCGGTGGTGCCGGCATCGACATACATGCCCACCATCGCCACCAGCATCAGAACCGAGCCGAGGAAGGTGTAGAGGAAGAACTTGAAGGACGCATAGATGCGCTCCTTGCCGCCCCAGATCCCGATGATCAGGAACATCGGGATAAGGCCCGCCTCGAAGAACAGGTAGAACAGCACCAGATCCAGCGCCATGAACACGCCCAGCATCAGCGTTTCCAGCAGCAGGAACGCAATCATGTATTCCTTGACGCGGTGGGTCACATCCCAGCTTGCCGCGATCACAAGCGGCATGATGAAGGTGGTCAGCATCACGAAGAGAACGCTGATCCCGTCCACGCCCATCTTGTATTTCAGGCCCAGGATCCACTCGCCCTCTTCGACGAACTGGAACCCGGTGTCATTGGGATCAAAGCCGAACAGGATGAACAAGGAGACAAAGAAGGTCGCCCCGGTGGCAAACAGCGCCGCCCATTTGGCGTTCTTCTGCGCGGCCTCGTCATCTCCGCGCAGGAACAGCGCCAGAATGGCCGCCGCCAGCGCCGGGATGAAGGTGGTGATGGACAGAAGGTTATCCATTATTCCGCTCCTCCGCCCAGAGACATCCAGGTGATCAGGCAGGCGATGCCAACGACCATCCAGAAGGCATAGGTAAAGATGTATCCCGACTGCGCGCGGCCCAGCGTGCGCGTGAAGAACGGAATGATGCCCATCGACACACCATTGATGCTGCCATCAATGACATTGCCATCCCCGCGCTTCCAGAAGATCCGCCCAAGGCCCAAAGCCGGCTTGACGAAGATCGCGTCATAAAGCTCGTCGAAATACCATTTGTTCTTGAGGAACAGGTAGAGAGGACGCTGGTTTTCCGCCAACCGCTTGGGCAGAGACGGGTTCACGATATAGAACCAATAGGCCACGATGAACCCGATCAGCATCGCCATGAAGGGCGAGGTTTTCACCCAATAGGGCACCTTGTGCGCATCATCCAGAAGCGTGTTGCCCGGCGCGATGTACAAAGCCCCCTCGCCCGGCTGACCGGTAAAGGCATAATGATGCTCACCCGTCTTGGCATGACCCTCCTCGGTTGCGTCAGCGCCATGGCCCGCATCGGCCTTGGCCTCGCCATGTTCCGAGGCTTCGGCGTAAGGAATGCCATAGAAGGTGGCGACCTGATCCACATGACCAAAGAAGCTCTTGTAGAACACCATCCCCGAGAACACCGCACCAATGGCCAGAACCGCCAGCGGGATCAGCATCACCTTGGGGCTTTCATGGGCGTGCTCATGGGTATGCTTGTCCCCGCGCGCCTCGCCATAAAAGGTCAGGAACATCAGACGCCAGGAATAGAAACTGGTGAACAGCGCGGCAATCACCAGCATCCAGAACCCATAGCTCGACCCCGCCGCATAGGCGCTTTCCACGATCGCGTCCTTTGAATGAAACCCTGCAAAGCCGATCGGGATTTCGCCCAGCGTCAGGATCCACACAGGCACGCCAACGCCGGTGATGGCCAGCGTGCCGATCATCATCGCCCAGAACGTATAGGGGATCTTCTTGCGCAGCGCGCCATAGTTCATCATGTCCTGCTCGTGATGCATCGCATGGATGACCGAGCCCGCCCCAAGAAACAGCATCGCCTTGAAGAACGCATGGGTCAGCAGGTGGAACATCGCCGCCGAATACATGCCCAGACCGGCGGCCACGAACATGTATCCCAGCTGCGAACAGGTCGAATAGGCGATCACCCGTTTGATATCCGTCTGCACCAGCCCCACGGTCGCCGCAAAGAACGCGGTCGAGGCCCCCAGCACGGTGATGAACATCGTCGCATTGGGCGCGAACTCCATGATCGGCGACATGCGGCAGACAAGGAACACACCCGCGGTCACCATGGTGGCCGCGTGGATCAGCGCCGAAACCGGTGTCGGTCCTTCCATCGCATCCGGCAGCCATGTGTGCAAAAGCAGCTGCGCCGATTTCCCCATGGCCCCGATGAACAGCAGGAAGGCGATCAGCTCGGCCGCATTCCACGAGGTCCACAGGAAGGTCAGCTGCGTTTCAGCCAGCGTCGGTGCGGCGGCGAAAATGTCAGACAGGTTGATCGAATCCACCAGGAAGAACAGCGCGAAAATCCCCAGCGCAAAGCCGAAATCTCCCACGCGGTTGACCACGAAGGCCTTGATCGCGGCGGCATTCGCGCTTGGCTTGCGATAGTAGAACCCGATCAGCAGATACGAGGCGACACCCACGCCCTCCCAGCCAAAGAACATCTGCACAAGGTTGTCCGCCGTCACCAGCATCAGCATGGCAAAGGTAAAGAACGACAGATAGGCAAAGAACCGGGGCTTGTAGACCTCGCCTTCGCGCCATTGCGGATCGTGATCCATATAGCCAAAGGAATAAAGGTGAACCAGCGAGGACACCGTCGTGATCACGATCAGCATGATCGCGGTCAGCCGGTCCATGCGAATGGCCCAGTCGGTGCTCAGCGTGCCGGACTCGATCCAGCGCAGCAGGTTGATGGTGTAATGACCGCCCTCATGCGCACTGGGGTCCAGCGTCAGGAACACCACCCATGACAGGATCGCCGACAGGAACAAAAGCCCCGTGGCCACCCACATCGCAGCCGTCTCGCCGATGAACTTCCAGCCAAAGCCGCACAGCAGCGCTCCGACCAGCGGGGCAAACAGGAGTATCGTTTCCATCTGTCTTTACCCCTTCATCACGTTGACATCTTCCACCGCGATCGTGCCGCGGTTTCGGAAGAAGCAGACGAGGATCGCAAGGCCGATCGCGGCCTCGGCCGCAGCCACGGTCAGCACGAACAGCGTGAACACCTGCCCCACCAGATCCCCCAGGAACGAGGAAAAGGCGACCAGGTTGATATTCACCGCCAGCAGCATCAGTTCGATGCTCATCAACAGGATGATCACGTTCTTTCTGTTGAGAAACAGACCGAAGATACCAATGACAAACAGCGTCGCCGCCACCGTCAGGTAATGTTCCAAACCAATCATGTCGTTCCTCAGGTCTCTCGTTTTCCGGCGGGATCTTGATGCCGCATCGCGTTTCAGGGTTCGATGCGTGCCTCAGCCGCCCAGTTCAAATTTCGTCTTGCCCGCGCGCAACGCACCGCCAGGGGCTGCGCAGCCGCTCCCGGGATCATCGCATATGGAACCAGCCGCATCACCGCTCAGAGCCCCTGCCCCGGTTTGACGTCTTTCAGCTCCATCGCCTTGGCGGGATCGCGATACATTTGCGCCAGCACATCCTGGCGTTTGACATCCGAGCGGTGGCGCAGCGTCAGAACGATCGCCCCCACCATCGCCACCAGCAGGATCAGGCCCGACAGCTGGAACAGCAGGAAATACTGGTCATACAGGATCAGCCCCAGGGCTTCGGTATTGTGACGATCCACCGGCGTGACCTGCGCGCGCAGCGCGTCAGCGGCCGCGTTGCTTTCCCATGCGCCAAAGGCCATCACGAACTGCATCAGGATCACCACCCCGATCAGCAAGGCCAGCGGCATGTATCGCGACATCTCGGCCTTGAGCTCGGCGAAATCCACATCCAGCATCATCACGACGAACAGGAACAGAACCGCGACCGCCCCCACATAGACGATCACCAGAAGCATCGCGACGAATTCAGCGCCCAGCAGCACGAACAAACCCGCCGCACTGAGGAAGGCAAGGATCAGCCACAGCACCGAATGCACCGGATTTCGGCTGATCACCGTGAACAGCCCGCCGGCAATCACGCTGATCGCGAAAAGATAGAAAGCAAAGACGCTCATGCCTCGTCCCCTTTGTCGTCACCCATGGCCTCTTGCGCCAGATCCAGCGCGCGGGTCATGGCCGGGATGCCGGCAAAGACCGACATCTGGCCGATCGTCTCGACGATCTCTTGTTTCTTGGCCCCCGCTTCCAGCGCATGGCGCACCGTCTGGCGCACCGCCGCATCGGCCTGTGCGCCCTGCATCGTCAGCCCCGCCAGCGTCAGCAAAAGCCGCGTCTTGGCATCCAGACCATCGCTGTTGAGCGTATTGCCGAACCAGAATTCCATCGCCTCTTTCGGCATCGTCGGCCACAGCGCTTCGAACCCCTTGGGGCTGAAGCTTTCAAGCGCAGGATTGAAGGCCTTGGCCATCTCCTGCGCCTGGACCATCATGGCCTCGAACGGATTGCGGACGGGATCGGTCATCGGTAGGGCGCATCCAGCTCCAGGTTATGGGCAATCTCGGATTCCCAGCGATCGCCATTGGCCA
The DNA here is from genome assembly GCF_049276915.1 of Aestuariivita sp. Lineage (NCBI taxonomy): Bacteria > Pseudomonadati > Pseudomonadota > Alphaproteobacteria > Rhodobacterales > Paracoccaceae > Aestuariivita > Aestuariivita sp. Next base: position 26,132 of record NZ_JBASXK010000104.1, read on the forward strand.
GAAGCTTGTCCTTGTCGTAAAACAGCTCTTCGCGGGTTTCCGTGGCAAATTCGAAATTCGGACCTTCGACAATCGCATCCACCGGGCAGGCTTCCTGACAGAAGCCGCAATAGATGCACTTTGTCATGTCGATGTCATAGCGCGTGGTGCGGCGCGAGCCATCCTCGCGCGGCTCGGCATCAATGGTGATCGCCTGCGCCGGGCAGATCGCTTCGCACAGCTTGCAGGCGATACAGCGTTCCTCACCATTGGGATAACGGCGCAGCGCATGTTCGCCCCGAAAGCGCGGCGACAACGGCCCCTTTTCGTGCGGATAGTTCAAGGTCGCCTTGGGCGCGAAGAAATACTTCAGCCCCAGCTTCATGCCCTTGGCGAAATCGGCCAGCAAAAAGTACTTCGCGGCGCGGGTATAATCCATCTGCGTCATCTTTATGCTCCTGTCGTCCAGCGCGAGAAGATCCCCCAGAACCAGTCAAACCGCGCCGCAAAGGCCACGAACACGACCCAAGCGAGCGAGAACGGAAGGAACACCTTCCAGCCGATCCGCATCAACTGGTCATAGCGGTAGCGCGGCGTGATCGCCTTCACCATGGCAAAGAGGAAGAAGAAGAACGCCATCTTGGCGATCATCCAATGCGGCCCATCCGCAAGGAACGGCACAGGCGACAGCCAGCCCCCGAAGAACAACAGGCTCATCAGCGCGCACATCAGGAAGATGGCGATGTATTCACCCGCCATGAACAGCAGGAAGGGCGTCGAGGAATACTCCACCTGATAGCCCGCAACCAGCTCGGATTCGGCTTCCGGAAGATCGAACGGAGGTCGGTTGGTTTCGGCCAAAGCACTGATAAAGAACAAGAATACCATCGGAAGATGCGGCAGCCAGTACCAGCCGAAAAAGCCATAGGCCGTGTCCTGAGCACCCACGATCGCACCGAAGTTCATCGAACCCGTCGACAGGATCACCCCGATGATGATCAAGCCGATCGAGACCTCATAGGAAATCATCTGCGCCGCCGAGCGCAGGCTGCCAAGGAACGCATATTTCGAGTTCGACGCCCACCCGCCCATGATCACGCCATAGACTTCCAGAGAGGACACGGCAAAGACATAGAGGATCGCGACATTGATGTCCGAAAGCACCCATCCGTCGTTGAACGGGATCACCGCCCAGGCGACCAGCGCCAGCACGAAAGATGCCATCGGTGCCAGCATGAACACCGTCCGGTCCGCACCCGCAGGCACTACGACCTCCTTGACGACATATTTCAGCGCATCCGCCACGGTCTGCAGCAGGCCGAACGCGCCCACCACATTGGGACCCCGGCGCATCTGCACAGCAGCCCAGACCTTGCGGTCCCCATAAACAAGGAACAGCAGGCTCACCATCACAAAGGCAACAACCGCAAGCACTTGCGCCAGGATCATGACAGCAAGGCCGCCGGTTGTGGTAAAGAAATCAGCCATTCATCCTCACACCATGGGTATTCCGTTTTCCGCGCAATTGGCGGCCACGACTTCGGCGTCGATGGTGCGCTCACCGCGCGGCAGAGCTGGCGAGATGGTGTAAACAGCATCAGCAACCCAGATGCCAGCCTCTTCGTATACGTTTGTGCGCAAATGCCGCGCAAATCCGAACCCCCGGATCAGAGTGTACTGCGCTGCGGCACATTCCGAATAGGCTTTGACATCCAGCGGGGTGCGCGGATTGGACATTTTCACCTCGAATTGCACCAGATCCCCCTCCAGAAGGCGCGTCTCGACGCCTTCATAAACACGCGCGTCACGCGGGGCCTCCGGCTCGGCGGTGGTGCAGCCCACGGCCATCAGGAGAGGGGGTATGGACCGGGCCATGCGCATCACTCCGCGGCGATCTTCGCCTCGCCCCGCGATTTCGCGTTGGCAGAGAGTTCGGCCATCAGCTGGCTGGCCCGCGCAATCGGGTTGGTGAGATAGAAATCACTGATCGCATAGCGGAAAGAGGCATCACCCAGCTTGCCCGCAGGCAGCGGCTGCCAGTCATTTTCGGGGACCTCGTCGATCTTGGCCAGATGCGGAACCGCGCGCACCAGCGCCTGACGCAGCTGTGCAAGGTTGTCCCAGGGCTGGGTTGCCCCGAGTTCGCCAGACAGAGCGCGCAGGATGGCCCAGTTTTCCTTGGCCTCGCCGGGGGGGAAACCGGCCCGGAACGCAAGCTGCGGGCGTCCTTCGGTGTTCACGAACAGCCCGTTCTCTTCGGTATAGGCCGCCGCGGGAAGAATGACGTCCGCGCGATGGGCACCGCGATCGCCATGGCTGCCCTGATAAATGACAAAGGCGGATTGCGCGGCGATCTCAACCTCATCCGCGCCCATGTTATAGATCACATCCGCTTGCGAGACCGCCTCCATCGCCGCGTCATTCACCGCACCGACATCCAGCGCGCCCACGCGCGACGCAGCCGTATGCAGAACCAGCATCCGCCCACTGATGGCCATGGCCGCCGCAAGAACCGCCGGCCCATCCGCTTCGCGCAGCGCGCCTTGTCCAACGATCACAATCGCGTCCTCGGCAGGTTCGAGCGCCGCCAGTGCCGCACGATCGGTGCCGGCATGGGTATAGGGATAGGTCAGATCGACCGCCTCGCCCACCACCGTGATATCGGCACCACCCGACCAGGCACGGCGAATGCGCGCATTCAGCACGGGCGCTTCGGTGACAAGGTTGGTGGCGATCAGAATGATGGTCTTGGCCGCGTCGATATCCTCGATCGCGACATTTCCCACATAGGCCGAGCGGTTCCCCGCGGGGAACCTCGTTCCATCGGTGCGGCATTCCACGACACCGCCCTGCCCCTCGATCAGCTGTTTGAGCGCAAAGGCCGCTTCGGTCGGCGCAAGATCCCCCACCAGACCGGCCAGTTTGCCCGCCCCCTTGATCGCCGTGCTTGCCGCGTCCAGCGCTTCGGGCCAGCTTGCGGGACGAAGCTTGCCGTTCTCGCGGATATAGGGCCGGTCCAGCCGCTGGCGGCGCAGCCCGTCCCAGACGAACCGGGTCTTGTCGGAAATCCATTCCTCGTTCACACCGTCATGGTTGCGCGGCAAGAAGCGCATGACTTCACGCCCCTTGGTGTCGACGCGGATCGAGGCACCCATGGCATCCATCACGTCGATGCTTTCGGTCTTGGTCAGCTCCCAGGGTCGCGCGGTAAAGGCATAGGGTTTCGAGACCAGCGCACCCACGGGGCACAGATCAATGATGTTGCCTTGCAGATTGCTGTCGAGCGTTTCGCCCAGGTAAGACGTGATCTCGGCGTCCTCGCCCCGGCCGGTCTGGCCCATCTGGGTGATCCCGGCGACCTCGGTGGTAAAGCGCACACAGCGCGTGCAGGAAATGCAGCGCGTCATATGCGTCTCGACCAGAGGACCAAGATCCAGGTCATCCACCGCGCGCTTGGGTTCGCGGAAGCGCGAGAAATCCACGCCGTAGGCCATTGCCTGATCCTGCAGATCGCATTCGCCACCCTGATCGCAAATCGGGCAATCCAGCGGGTGGTTGATCAACAGGAATTCCATCACCCCTTCGCGCGCCTTCTTGACCATGGGCGAGTTCGTCTTGACCACGGGCGGCTGACCTTCAGGTCCGGGGCGCAGATCCTTGACCTGCATCGCGCAAGAGGCCGTGGGTTTTGGCGGACCGCCAACAACCTCGACCAGGCACATGCGGCAGTTGCCGGCAATCGAGAGCCGTTCGTGATAGCAAAAGCGCGGGATCTCGATACCGGCTTCTTCACAGGCCTGAATCAGGGTCAAGGCCCCGTCCACTTCCACTTCGGTCTGGTCGATGATGATTTTGCGGAGGTCCGACATTTCTCTCACTTTGCTTTCAGAAGCACGCCCACAGGGCTGTTCTTGGCGATCTCTTCGCGCCCCATGCGGCACAGATCGTCAGGGTTATTGGGATCGACGCCGCGGGCCTGGAAAAGCTTGGCACCGCGCGCGCGCATCCGGTCCTTTTCGACATCGCTTTCGACGAATGCGTCTATTTCCTGTTGCGTGTAGCCCAGCGCAATGGCCTGGCTTTTGATCTCGCGCAAGGTGCTGATCGCCTTGAAAAAGCGCGCGTCAATGCTGCTACAGCCTTTGCGGATGACATTGGCCACGGCGACATGAAACAGTCCGTCATTGATGGCTGGAACATCCCGAAGGGAGGGTTTCGCGGCCGCGGCACTGCCGACATTCAGACACAGGGCCAGCGCAATCGTTATCAGTTTGATGGTCGTCGTCATGAGTCACCTCTTGTTAACAAAAGATGACCATCACGGCAGAGGTCGGCGTTATGCAATAACACCCCGCCTGACGACGCCCCGCAACGGCACGTATATGCCGGTTGAAACCTCACGGGCGGCAGGTTCCGGAAAAAGTGACCGTGTCGCCGTCAAGGCTCCAGGTCTGTGGCTCTGCATCCGGGCTGAGTGTCCAGAGGATGTTGGATGTGCCGTATTCCATGATGCAATACTTGATGCCCTCATAGCGCCCGGCCTCGCGCGCGCCCTCGGTCGAGGCAGAAACCGGCGAGACGGTGGCAAAAAAGTTGCGCCGCGCATCGCGATCTTTCGAGACCTTCGCACGGAACGCCTGCCCGTCAAACAGGATCACCTCCTTGTTCGAGGAACAGCCAGCAACAATCGTCAGGGCCAGGGCTGACAAGATCAACATCCGCATCGCATCTACTCCGCCGCTACCTGGCTGCACCGGCTGGTGCGCCACATGTCCGTATCTTTCAGGTGAGACCAGCCAAAGGCCTGATCCGTGTCGCCCCGAGACTTGAGCAGCTCAAGCCGCTCGAGACCTTCTTCCAAAGTGGGCCGGTGGCCCGCAGGCACCCACCACATGACGAAATGCATGTCTCCAAGCAGCTCGAACCACTCCTGCTTGCGGTCATAGAACTGCTTGTGGATCGTGCCCCAGACGAATCTTTCAAGGCTGGGGCCGTCTTCCCAGACGGTCAGATTGGCCACGAATTGCGGATCGCCGTCGATCTTTGTCTCGGTGTTGCCCGTGCCCGGCTCGCCCGAGCCTTCCATCATCCACACGAAACCCGGCATGCGTTTTCCAAGACCGTTCACCCGGTCAAGGTTCTCCATGAACTCGGCCACGCGCGGGTCATCCGTCGGGGCGGACAGGCGGCCGATGTTCAGCTCGGCCAGATGATGTCCGCCGGGCTGCATCACAACACCGCCATCAGGGCCATGACGACCAGGCCCAGAATCGAAATCAGGCCCACCATCCACACCAGCGAGCGCATCGGTTGATTGGTGGTGCCGATATGCACGAAGGCCACCGCGATGCGCGACACGATAAAGACCGAGGCGAAGATATTGACCCAGACCGGAGAGGCTCCGGACAGGATCGCCGCGAGGACCGCCGCGATGAACGGTCCCGACGCTTCGAGCGCGTTCATGAAGGCGCGGTGGGCGCGATAGGCCCGGTCATCATAGTTTCGCCTGGGCTGGCCGGACTCGGTGCGGTTTTCAGGCGTCAGGCCACGGGTGGCCACCATCGACAGGACCGTGATGATCAGCGGCCAGATCGCCAGTGAGGCAATCGCGTGGGCGTAGGGGGCGAATATATCCATCATCTACTCGGCGGCGACGGCGCTGACGCGTCCGGTGCGTTTGTGTTTGATACGATCTTCGATCTCGTCCCGGAAATTCCGGATCAGACCCTGGATCGGCCATGCGGCGGCGTCGCCAAGCGCGCAGATCGTGTGACCTTCGACCTGTTTGGTGACGTCAAAGAGCATGTCGATTTCCTCGACCTCGGCCTCGCCCGTGACCAGACGCTCCATCACGCGCATCATCCACCCCGTGCCTTCGCGGCACGGCGTGCACTGACCACAGCTTTCGTGTTTGTAGAATTTCGACAGCCGCCAGATCGCCTTGATGATGTCGGTCGACTGATCCATCACGATCACCGCGGCCGTTCCCAGACCCGAGCCCAGTTCACCGCGCAGGTAATCGAAATCCATGATGGCGTCTTTCATCTTGTCACCGCGCACGCAGGGAACGGATGAGCCGCCGGGAATGACCGCCTTGAGATTGTCCCAGCCGCCGCGAATACCGCCGCAATGGGTTTCGATCAGCTCTTCAAAGGAGATCGACATCGATTCCTCGACAACGCAGGGCGTGTTCACATGGCCCGAGATCGCAAAGATCTTGGTGCCCACATTGTTGGGACGACCAAAGCTGGAAAACCATTCCGGTCCGCGCCGCAGGATGGTGGGCACGACGGCGATGGATTCCACGTTGTTCACCGTGGTCGGACAGCCATAAAGACCCGCACCCGCCGGGAAGGGCGGCTTCATGCGGGGCATGCCCTTCTTGCCTTCGAGGCTTTCCAGCAGCGCGGTTTCCTCGCCGCAGATATAGGCCCCGGCCCCGTGATGCAGATAGAGGTCGAAATCCCAGCCGGATTTCGCCGCGTTCTTGCCAAGCAGACCGGCGTCATAGGCCTCGTCGATGGCGTTTTGCAGGGCTTCTTTCTCGCGGATGTATTCGCCGCGAATATAGATGTAGCAGGCGTTGGCATTCATCGCGAAAGAGGCGATCAGGCAGCCTTCGATCAAGGTATGCGGATCATGGCGCATGATCTCGCGATCCTTGCAGGTGCCGGGTTCGGATTCATCGGCATTCACCACCAGATAGCTGGGGCGACCATCGCTTTCCTTGGGCATGAAGGACCATTTGAGACCCGTGGGAAAGCCTGCGCCGCCCCGGCCGCGCAGCCCGCTGTCCTTCATGTTCTGGATGATCCAGTCCCGGCCCTTCTTGATGATACTGGCCGTCCCGTCCCAGTGGCCGCGTGCTTTCGCGCCCGCCAGACTACGGTCATGCATACCGTAGAGGTTGGTGAAGATCCGGTCCTGGTCTTTCAGCATTCCTGCTTACCCTTTGCTGTCCCGGCGCATGCGCCGGAGTTGCACGATATTGACGCCCGCATAAATCAACGCGGCCAGAGCTGCGAAATCGAACAGCAGCGCATAACGCCCCGGCAGTCCCATCTGCGGCCCTGCGAACTGAACAAGGATCCACAAAATCATGGAACCCGCGATCACGAGTGATACGTGGCGCCCCTTGGCTGCGATGATCCTGTCTTGCTCGTCGCTCATGTCGTCTTCATTAGCCTTTCAGCTGCTCACTTCTTGCTTTTCTTCGAAAACTCGGTCTCGCCACCGGCGGCCAGAATTTTCGCCTGTTCGATCCAGCCGTCCCGTTCGATCCGGCCCTTGAATTTCAGCCGTGTATCGACCCATGCGACCTGCGTCTCTGTCCAGGCGGCGATCTGGTCAAAATGATAAAAGCCAAGCTCATTGAGGGTTTGTTCGAGTTTGGGACCGACGCCTTTGAGCAGTTTGAGATCATCCGCACCACCGGCGCGCGCCGCGCTCAGGGTTTCGGGCTGGCTTTCAGCCGTATCGCCTGCGGCGTCGTATTTCCAATCACCCTTGCGTGCGGCCAGTTCTTCCTCGCCTGCCAGCTGCGTGGATTTCACCACAGCTGATGGCTCGGGGGCCGGTTCGGCCTTGGCGGCAGGTGCCGGAGCCGGTGCTTTGGCTGCAGGTGCTTCGGCCTTCGCCGGTGCGGCTTTTGCAGCCGCCTTGGCGGGTTTCGGGCCGGTTGATGTCGTCAGAGGCGGGATTGTTCCGGCTGCGGGCAGCGGTTTGCACATCAGCCAGCTGAGCAGGACACCTACGAGGGCGAAGACGATAAAGCCGATGAAAAGAGCCTGCATGATGCTCCATCCCGCCAGCAGCATGAGCAACACAGCGCCCAAAGCGCCCCCCAGAAGGGCAATGCCCCAGCATGTCGCTGCGCAAATCAGTGATCCAGAAGTCTTGTCCATTGTCCACACTCTCCCTTGAATACTTACTCTTTATGCTTGGTGCCTTTTTCTGCACGTTTTGAAAACTCTGTCTCGCCACCGGCGGCCAGTATTGCGGCCTGTTCGATCCAGCCGTCCCGTTCGATCCGGCCCTTGAATTTCAGCCGTGTGTCGACCCATGCGACCTGCGTATCTGTCCAGGCGGCGATCTGGTCAAAGTGGTAAAAGCCGAGCTCATTGAGGGTCTGCTCGAGCTTGGGACCAACCCCTTTGAGCAGTTTGAGATCATCCGCACCACCGGCGCGCGCAGCGCTGAGCGTTTCGGGTGCGGTTTCGGCAGCGGGTTCGGGTTTGGCCGCTTTCGCGGGCTTGGGCGTTTGCGCCGGTTTGGCGGGTTTCGGCTTTGCGGAACTGTTGGCGGCTTTGCCCTGCCAGGGTGCCAGCAGAGGCACTTCGGTGCCGTCGATCCGCTTGATCGTGTCGCCGATATCCGTGGCCAGTTGCACCGAGGCATTAAAGCGGGTGTGGCCGCTTTCGAATTCCTTGAGCGAGGTCAGACCGGTTGCGGGTTCGGCGGCGAAGCGCCCGATTTGCGAGCCGGGCGTGGGCACGTTGCCGGCCGCCAGTTCATCGAGGATTTCGCTGAAGCGCGCGGCGGTGAGATCCTCGTAGTAATCCTTGCCGATCTGCGCCATCGGCGCGTTGGCGCAGGCGCCCAGGCATTCCACCTCTTCCCAGCTCATGGTGCCATCGGCGCTGAGCTCATGGGGCTTGGGAGCGATCTTTTCGCGGCAGACGGCCACCAGGTCCTCGGCACCGCAAATCATGCAGGACGTGGTTCCGCAAATCTGGATATGCGCAATGGATCCAACAGGTTGCAGCTGGAACATGAAGTAGAAGGACGCCACTTCAAGCGCGCGGATATAGGCCATGTCCAACATTTCGGCGACATGTTCGATGGCCGGGCGGGTCAGCCAGCCCTCCTGTTCCTGCGCGCGCCACAACAGCGGAATGATCGCGCTGGCCTGACGGCCTTCGGGGAACTTGGTGATCTGCGCTTCTGCCCAGGCCTGATTGGCGGGCGTGAATGCAAAGCTCTCGGGTTGTTCTTTGTGGAGACGGCGCAGCATCTATCGGCAACTTTCTGTCTGACGCAGAGGGCCGATGCCCTCTGTGGAAACTTTCCTGGCAAGATCGAAACAACGGGCACACATCAGCGGTCGATCTCCCCGAACACCACGTCGAGGGTTCCGATGATCGCCGCGACGTCGGCCAGTTGGTGGCCCTTGGCGATGTAATCCATCGCCTGCAGATGCAAAAAGCCCGGCGCGCGGATCTTGGCGCGGTAGGGTTTGTTCGACCCATCAGCGACAAGATAGACGCCGAACTCGCCCTTGGGGGCCTCGACGGCGCAATAGACCTCGCCCTCGGGCACATGGAAGCCTTCGGTATACAGCTTGAAGTGATGGATCAGCGCTTCCATCGAGGTCTTCATCTCGGCGCGGGGCGGCGGCGTGATCTTGCCGCGCGCCAGCACATCGCCCGTGGCTTCGCGCAGCTTCACGATGGCCTGGCGGATGATCGAGGTGGACTGGCGCATCTCTTCCATGCGGCAGAGATAGCGATCATAGCAATCGCCGTTCTTGCCAACCGGGATCTGAAAGTCAAATTCGTTATAACATTCATAGGGTTGGCTGCGCCGCAGATCCCAGGCCAGACCCGATCCGCGCACCATGACACCCGAGAAGCCGTAATCCAGGATATCCTCTTCGCTTACCACGCCGATATCGGCATTGCGCTGCTTGAAGATGCGGTTTTCGGTCAACAACCCGTCAATATCATCGAGCAACTTCGGGAACTCGATCGCCCATTCCTCGATATCGTCAATCAATTCGTCCGACAGATCCTGATGCACACCGCCGGGGCGAAAATAGGCGGCATGCAGGCGCGCGCCGCAGGCACGCTCGTAAAAGACCATGAGTTTTTCGCGCTCTTCAAAGCCCCAGAGCGGCGGCGTCAGCGCGCCCACGTCCATCGCCTGCGTGGTGACGTTCAGCAAATGGCTCAGCACGCGGCCGATCTCGGAGTAGAGCACCCGGATCAGCGAGGCGCGGCGCGGAACTTGCACGCCGGTCAGCTTTTCGATGGCCAGGCACCAGGCATGTTCCTGATTCATCGGAGCCACGTAATCCAGCCGGTCAAAATACGGCAGGTTCTGCAGGTAGGTGCGGCTTTCCATCAGCTTTTCGGTGCCACGGTGCAACAGGCCGATATGGGGGTCGCACCGTTCGACGATTTCGCCGTCCAATTCGAGAACCAGACGCAAAACACCATGCGCCGCAGGGTGTTGCGGCCCGAAATTGATGTTGAAATTGCGGATCTTCTGCTCGCCGGTGAGCGTTTCTTCAAACCCTTTGGAGCCGTCCATCTGCGTTACCCTTCCATCGCCGGACCATCCATGGTCCGGAACACTTTGGTCATCAGCTTCCACGCGCCATCGACGCGAACAAACCCCAGATGATCCTCGAACCGCCGGGGCGGCACATCGACCCACAGATGCACGCGGGCGATCTCGTCACCGGCCACATCCAGAGAGATAATCTCGCAAGATGGCTCACCGGGGAAGGCATCGCGCGTGGCCACGCGCTCAAGATAGGCCGCCTTGTCCCAGAACTGCAGCCCGCCCGATCCGGTCGCCGCCGTCATCAGAAAGTTTTCGTGGCACATGTCCGCAAACACCTGCTCACGCGCGAAATGCACGGCCTCGCAATAGGCAACCGCCAGCGCATGTATCGTGGCCTCTGAAGAAACGGCCCCGTCCATCAGCGTTTCTCCATGTCTTGCAGTTTGATCGCCATCCACCAGATCAGCGCCAACGCGCCAATGGGAACGATGCAGACCGCGGCCCAGTATTTTTCAATCCCGAAATGCGGCAGCAGTTTCAGCATCGGAATGATGGTCAGCGTTGTAATGATAAGCCAGATGACAAATTCCATTACTTGGCCTCCTCTTTCTTTTCATCCCCCGGAAGGATGTATTCGGCACCTTCCCAGGGGCTCATGAAATCGAACTGGCGGTATTCCTGAACCAGGCTGACCGGTTCATAGACCACACGTTTCTGGGCCTCGTCATAGCGCACTTCGGTATAGCCGGTGGTCGGGAAATCCTTGCGCAGCGGATAGCCGCGGAACCCGTAATCGGTAAGGATGCGGCGCAGGTCGGGATGGCCCGAGAACAGAATGCCGAACATGTCGAACACTTCGCGCTCGAACCAGTTTGACGAGGGGTGCACGTCGATGATCGAGGCCACCATGTCATCCTCGCGCACACCGACGCGCAGGCGGATGCGGTGGTTCTGGTACATCGACAGAAAATGGTAGACCACGTCAAAGCGCTTGGGGCGCTCGGGGTAATCGACGCCGGTGATATCCACCAAAGTCGAGAATTTGCAGGTCGGATCGACCTTCAGGAACTGGACGAATTCGACAATCGAGGACAGCGCCACATCGACGTTCAGCTCGTCGTGGGTGACATCCCAGCCCAGGACACAATCCGGGCGCTTGGCTTCGATATAGGCCCCGAGTTCGTTCAATGCGTCAGACATCGCGTTCCCCTCAGCGCACAATCGTGCCGGTGCGCCGGATTTTGCGTTGAAGTTGCAGGATACCATAAAGCAGCGCTTCGGCCGTGGGCGGACAGCCCGGCACATAGACATCCACCGGAACGATGCGGTCACAGCCCCGCACCACCGAATAGCTATAGTGGTAATACCCACCGCCATTGGCACAGGAGCCCATCGAGATCACATAGCGTGGCTCGGGCATCTGGTCGTAAACCTTGCGCAGCGCCGGGGCCATCTTGTTGGTCAGCGTGCCGGCAACGATCATCAGGTCGGACTGGCGTGGAGAGGCGCGCGGCGCGGTGCCAAAACGCTCGAGATCATAGCGTGGCATGGCCGTGTGCATCATCTCGACCGCGCAGCAGGCCAGACCGAATGTCATCCAATGCAGCGATCCGGTGCGCGCCCAGTTGATGATATCCTCGGTCGAGGTCAGCAAAAAGCCCTTGTCCTGCAGCTCGCGGTTCAGCTCCTGGGTGGCGACCTCCTTGTCGACACCGGCTGTTGCACTCACTCCCATTCCAGCGCCCCTTTCTTCCACTCGTAGGCAAAGCCGATGGTCAGAACGCCCAGGAACACCATCATCGACCAGAAGCCGACATCGCTGATGTCTTTGAAACTGACAGCCCAGGGGAACAGGAAGGCGATTTCCAGATCGAAAATGATGAACAGGATCGACACCAGGTAGAACCGGACATCGAACTTCATCCGCGCGTCATCAAAAGCGTTGAAACCGCATTCATAGGCCGACACCTTTTCGGGGTCAGGGTTGCGCACTGCGAGCACAACGGCAGAGAGGATCAGAACAAGGCCGAGACCAATGGCAACGACCAGGAATACGAGAATGGGGAGGTACTCCCTCAGCATCTCTTCCACGAGGTGGCTCCTTATCATGGCGCAGCCCAATTGGCTGCACAGTCAGCAAGTGACTTGGCTGGTACCGGGTGTAACTGCGGTGCAGCATAGGGTCAACGGCTGAGGCCACCAAATGGTGGGTGAATCGCCGCAGTTCGGGCTTTGTGATCACAAATTGAGGCATGCTGTTGCGAAGGCCGGTTATCAGGCGCTTGAAGCGTGTTTTGCATTTGTGCGGCGCAGGTGCCGGGCGTATTCCGCAGGGTCGCAAAGATGGACGGATTGTCGCAGTCGCGTCTTTAATGCGGCATGATCTTCGAAAGTGGGGATTGCGCGCCTACATGTCCCCGAGCCAATTGGAGGAAGCCATGAAAGACACTCAGTTCGAGCATGAAGTAACCCAGAATTCTCATGCACATAGCAAAACGTATGTTAACGGTGTCAAGGCGATCAATGCCGCCAAGCTCAAGCGCGAACAGACCAGTTACGGTGCCATGGTCATGGCGGCAGGTATGGCCGGTGGCTATGGCGAGGATGGCAAACCGGGTCGCGTGACGGCCTTCGCGCGCAACTTCTGCATTCTGTTTGCCTTTGCGGCACCCAATTTGCTGTTCATCAAATACGTCCTGTAAGACGCCCACAGTGTTGACGGGTCTGGCCGGAACCTCGGGCAGACCCGCATCTGACCAGTGACTGGCGCAGGAAGCCTTCCGGGGCCTCCAGCCATCTAGGGCATCCAGGCGGCTTTACGTTTGTCAAAGAACGCGCCGATACCTTCGACGGCCTCATCTGTTTCCCAACGGCTTTTCAGCGCATCGATGGTCATCGCGATGGTGGAGTCATCAATGCGTGGCCCCAGATCACGGGCCAGCTTCTTGGCCGCGGCAACGGCCCCCGGTGCGCAGTCGAGATAGGGCACGACCTGGGCTTCAACCGCTTCGGCCAGATCATCCAGCGGCACAGCGCGCGCCAGCAGGCCCAGTTCCACGGCCTCATCCGCGCCGAACAGGCGCGCATTCATGAAGACGCGCCGTGCCCGCCCCTCGCCCATGCGGGCAATCACATAGGGGCCGATCGTGGCCGGAATGATGCCCAGCCGGGTTTCGGTCAGCCCCATCTTCAGATGATCCGCGCCAATGGCGATATCACAAACGCTGGCCATACCCACACCGCCGCCAAAAGCATTGCCCTGCAGCGCTCCGATCAGCGGTTTGGGCATGGTGTTGAGCGCCTGCAGCATATGGGCCAGCTTGGCGGCCTCACGCGCGCGGGTTTCGCCATCCGCCGCCATCTGCTCCTGCATCCAGCCCAGATCGCCCCCGGCGCAAAACGATTTGCCCGCCCCGGTCAGGACAACCACGCGCACCGCCTGATCTTCGCCAAGCGCACGCGCGGCATGGGTCAGATCGGCCAGCATCTGCGCAGACATGGCGTTGTGCTTGTCCGCGCGGTTGAGCATCAGCGTCGCGATCCCGCGCGCATCCATCGTGATTTCAATCGTTTCGTACATTCCGTCCACCTTTTGGCAAAAACCAATCGCGCCCCAAAGCTCAGGCCGGGCGCATCGCCCGTGCCATATCGGCCGCGGTATCAATCACCGCACGATCCAGCCCGGTTTCATAGCCCAGTGCCTGAAGATGCGCCGCAACGGCTTCGGTTGCGACATTCCCGGCGGCACCCGGCGCATAGGGGCATCCGCCCAACCCGCCAACGGCCGCATCAAACACCCGCACCCCCAAGTCCAGCGATGCCTCGATATTGGCCAGCGCCCGCCCGGCAGTGTCATGGTAATGCCCCGCGAGAGCTTCTGGCGGGACGTGATCGAGAACCGCCCTGAGCATTGCCGAAATACGCTCGGGCGTGCCCTGCCCGATCGTGTCTCCGAGGCTGATCTCATAGCAGCCCATGGCATAGAGCTGTGCTGCGACCGCCGCCACGCGCGCAGGCGGCGTAGGCCCGTCATAGGGGCAATCGCTGACGCAGGAAACATAGCCGCGTACCGGCAGGCCGATCTCCTGTGCGGCGCTGACCACCGGGGCAAAACGCTCGAAGCTTTCGGCGATCGTGGCGTTGATATTGGCGCGCGAAAACCCTTCGCTGGCCGAACCGAACACGGCGATCTCATCGGCCCTTGCCGCCACCGCGTCCTCAAAGCCGCGCATGTTGGGCGTCAAAGCGGCATAGCGCACGCCGGGTCTGCGCGTGATCCCGGCCAGAACCTCGCCGCTTCCGGCCATTTGCGGAACCCATTTGGGGCTGACGAAACTGGCGCATTCGATCCGGCGAAACCCGGCCTGGCTGAGACAATCGACCAGTGCGATCTTGTCGGCCACCGCAATGGGGCGCGCTTCATTCTGCAGCCCGTCGCGCGGGCCGACCTCGAATATCTCGACGCTCTGGGTCATCAGACCTCCCAAGGGGGGTAAAAGTCCTGAGTGAAGATCCCGGTGCCGGGAAGCGGCAGGCTTGCCTGAAAGGCCGGCCGTTGGGAAATCCGCGCATACCAGTCGCGAACTGCGGGAAACTCATCCAGTTTCGCGAAGAACCGCGCCATGTAGACAGCCTGCCCGACGCTGATATCGGCCGCCGAAAACCCGCCCGTCAGCAGGTAATCGCGGTTCTCGATCGGCGGGCTCAGCCGGTCTTCCAGCGCCTGATAGCATTTCTTGATCCGCGCGGCCTCGAGCTTCATCACGATGGGGCTGCGCATATGATCTTCGCGCAGCGCCACATGCTGCTGGGTGAGCGCCGCACAGTGCTGGCTGAGGGTTTCGGCAAAATGCACCCAGACAAGCCAGGCCATGCGTTCGGGGTTGGAGGGGCTGCGCCCCAGACCATCGGGGCTGAAGCGCTCGCAGAGATATTCGGTGATCGCGCCGCTTTCGAACATCCGCTCGCCTTCGATCTCAAGTGCGGGCACTCGCCCGGCAGGTGAGAGCACCAGATATTCCGGGGCGCGCAGAGATTTGTCGAAGGCATGAGGGACGACTTCGAAGGGCTCATCCAGTTCATGCAGTAGCCACAACACCCGCATCGAGCGTGTTTGAGGGCTGTGATGCAAACGGATCATGGTGTGTTCTCCTTGCGCGTCAGGACGGCCGGGCGCGTCTGGGCGAATGACTCCCGCCCGCAGACAGCGTCGAACCAATGCGTTAGCGCCGGACGCCTGCCCAGCAGGGTTTGTCCGTCCGGCACGGCGCAAAAACAGTCGATCATCGGGGCCAGCATGCAATCGGCGCGCGTGATGTCACGCCCGTTGAGCACCAGGCCGCCTTCCGCGATCTCTTCGAGCGCATCCAGAACCGGGACCGATGCCGCCAGACCGGCGGTGATTTGCGCCTCGTCCCTACCTTCGCCCATGGCGGGTCGATAAAGCGCATGGGAAAACACCTGCCGCACCAGCGGCCAATAGCCATAGGCATCCACGATGCTGATCACCTGCAGCACCCGCGCCCGCGCCTTGGCCCCCTGGGGAAACAACTCGGGCCCATCAAAGGCATCATCCAGATAGCCCAGGATGGCCGTGGTCTCATAAAGGCGAAAGGCATAGTGCTGCAAAACCGGCACCCGCCCGAAAGGATGGATGCCCATGAGGGCCGCGCGCCCCTCGTCTGTGAAGGGGTTCAGCTCATGATACTCATGGGCCAGCCCCTTTTCAATGAGGGCCAGGCGCACTGCGCGTGTATAGACGCTGTCGCTGAAGCCGGTGATCGCCAGACCGATCACCCGACACTCTCCTCTGCCAGGCGTACCAGAGCGGCACCGGCTTCGACCTGATCGCCTTCGCTGACCAGCACCTCGGCCACGACCCCATCGCGTGCGGCCAGAAGCGCGTGCTCCATCTTCATGGCCTCGAGCAGGGCCAGCCTGTCGCCCTGTGCCACGTGTTGGCCGGGCGTTGCAAAGAGGCCTTTGACCAGACCCGGCATCGGCGCTTCGATCAGGTTCCCGTCCCCCACCCGGCTGGCGGCGCGATCCAGTGCATCCACGATCCCGAAGGCCAGACCATAGTGTGCAAAGACAAAGACCTGGGCACCCACGCGGACGGCCTCGGGAGCCGGAGCCCCGTTCAGCCGCCAGCCCGACGCCCCAAGCCGGGCCTCGACCCTGCGCCCCTCCAGAGTCAGGTCGATCGCCGTGGCCGAGAGCACCTGCACCTCGACCGCGATCTCCTGATCGCCATAGGTCAGGGGCACCGATCGTTTCAGCGGCACCCAGAGGGTAAATCCGGCATCCTGAGGCGGCGCGATCAGATCGGCGGCAAGGATGGCGGCCAGCGCGATATCGCCATCCGAGGGCACCGGCGCATGCACAAGATCGTCGATGTTGCGTTCGATCAGACCGGTGTCGACGTCTCCGGCGGCGAATCCGTCATGCGATGCAAGGGCGCCCAGAAAGGCCAGATTGGTGACTGTGCCGCCCACCTGACAGCCGCGCAGAGCCTGGGCCAACCGTGTCAGGGCCACCGCGCGGGTCGGTCCGTGGGTGATGATCTTGGCGATCATCGGATCATACCAGGGGCTGATCGTGTCGCCGGGACGCACGCCACTGTCGGCGCGCGCGCCAGTCGGGAAAGCCAGATGCGCAAGCGTGCCGGTTGCGGGCAGGAAGCCCTTGGGCACATCCTCGGCGTAAAGCCGCGCCTCGAAGGCGTGACCATTGATTGTCAGGTCTTCCTGTCGCGCGGGCAATGGCTCGCCCGAGGCAACGCGCAATTGCCAGTCCACGAGGTCAATGCCGGTGATCGCCTCGGTCACGGGGTGTTCCACTTGCAGGCGGGTGTTCATTTCCATGAACCAGAACCCGTCAGGGCGCAGACCATCCGAACCATCGACGATGAACTCGACCGTTCCGGCACCGCTGTATCCGATTGCTTCGGCTGCGCGCACGGCGGCGTTGCCCATGGCGGTGCGCATCCGGGAGGTCATGCCCGGTGCGGGGGCTTCTTCTATGACCTTCTGGTGGCGCCGCTGAAGCGAGCAATCGCGCTCGAACAGATGCACGGCGCGCGTGCCGTCGCCAAAGACCTGCACTTCGATGTGGCGAGGCTTGTCGACGAATTTCTCGATCAGCACCGCATCATTGCCAAAGGCGGTGCGCGCTTCGGCCTTGGCGCTTTCGAGCGCATTGATGAAGGCCTCGGGCCTGTCGACCTTGCGCATGCCCTTGCCACCGCCCCCGGCGACAGCCTTGATCAGAACCGGATAGCCGATCTCGGCTGCGGCCAGTTCCAGATGTCCGGGCTCCTGATCGGCCCCGTGATAGCCGGGCACGACCGGCACACCGGCCTCCTCCATCAGGGCCTTGGCGGCATCCTTGAGGCCCATGGCGCGGATCGCTTCGGCACTTGGCCCGATAAAGACCAGCCCCGCCGCCACCACTGCATCGACGAAATCCGGGTTCTCGCTGAGAAAGCCATATCCGGGGTGGATCGCCTGGGCACCAGTCTCCAGCGCTGCCGCGATGATCCGGTCGCCGCGCAGATAGCTTTCGGCCGGCGCAGCGCCGCCGATGTGCACCGCCGCATCGGCCATGGCCACATGTTTTGCGCCTGCATCCGCATCGGAATAGACCGCCACACAGCGCACGCCCATGGCCTGCGCGCTTTGCATGACCCTGCAGGCGATCTCGCCCCGGTTGGCAATCAGGATCGTGTGGAACATGTTCGCGCCCCGCTTGTTTGGGTTTCATGGTCGCCCGGAATGCATGCGGGGCCGGCACCGCCTTTGTGCGCCGTGCCTTGGCGCAGGGGCGTCTGACTGAGGGAATGGTGCATGATCACATCCTGAACACGCCAAAGCGTGTCTCTTCTATGGGCGCATTGAGCGCGGCGCTGAGGCTGAGGCTGAGTACATCGCGGGATTTGCGCGGGTCGATGATGCCATCATCCCACAGGCGGGCAGAGGCATAGAGCGGGTGGGACTGTTCCTCGAACATGTCGATGGTGGGGCGTTTGAACGCGGCCTCTTCCTCGGACGACCACGTACCGCCCTGACGTTCGATCGCATCGCGTTTGACCGTGGCAAGCACGCCTGCGGCCTGTTCGCCACCCATGACCGAGATACGCGAATTCGGCCATGTCCACAGGAACCGCGGCTGATAGGCGCGCCCGGCCATGCCGTAATTGCCCGCTCCGAATGAGCCACCAACCAGCATGGTGATCTTGGGCACCGATGTGGTGGCAACGGCTGTGACCATCTTTGCCCCATGCCGCGCGATACCTTCATTTTCGTACTTACGGCCCACCATGAACCCCGTGATATTTTGCAAAAATACCAGAGGAATGCGGCGCTGCGAACAGAGTTCGACAAAATGCGCGCCCTTTTGAGCGGCCTCTGAAAACAGCACGCCGTTATTGGCGATGATCCCGATGGGGCAACCCTTGAGATGGGCAAAGCCGGTGACCAGAGTCTCGCCAAAGCGCGATTTGAACTCGTCAAAGCGTGAGCCATCCACCAGCCGCATGATCACTTCGCGGATGTCGTAGGGCGTGCGCAGATCACCCGGCACCACGCCCAGAATTTCCTCGGGGTCATAGGCGGGCTCTTCCGGGCTTTGCCACTGGACGCCGTGCGGTTTGGCACGGTTCAGCCCTGCCACGGCGCGCCGGGCCAGCGCCAGGGCGTGGGCATCGTCTTCCGCCAGATAATCCGCCACGCCCGAGAGGCGCGTATGCACATCGCCGCCGCCCAGATCCTCGGCACTGACCACTTCGCCTGTGGCCGCCTTGACCAGAGGCGGACCGGCCAGAAAGATCGTGCCCTGCTCCTTGACGATGATCGTGACATCCGACATCGCCGGAACATAGGCCCCACCCGCGGTACAGGAGCCCATGACCACCGCGATCTGAGGGATGCCCTTGGCGCTCATGCGGGCCTGATTATAAAAGATCCGCCCGAAATGGTCGCGGTCGGGGAACACCTCGTCCTGATTGGGCAGGTTGGCGCCGCCTGAATCCACCAGGTAGACGCAGGGCAGATTGCATTCTTCGGCGATCTCCTGGGCGCGCAGGTGTTTCTTGACGGTCATCGGGTAATAGGTGCCGCCCTTCACGGTGGCATCGTTGCAGATGACCATCACCTCCTGGCCATGGACCCGGCCAACTCCGGCAATCACGCCAGCCGCCGGGGCAGCCCCGTCATAGAGACCATGGGCGGCCACCGCCCCCACTTCCAGAAAGGGAGAGCCCGGATCCAGAAGGTTGGCCACGCGCCGACGTGGCAACATCTTGCCCCGGCTTTCATGGCGCGCGCGCGAAGCTTCGCCGCCGCCCAGACGGGCGGCCTGTGCGGCCTGCTGCACGATATCGAGCGCGGCCAGATGCGCGGCGCGATTGGCTGTGAACAGCTCACCTGAAGGAACAACACTCGATTTCAGTTTCATTGCATCAGCCTTGTCTGAGGAAGGTTTGCCGGAATGACGCAGCCCCGCATCGGGTCATCTTGACTTGCATCAACGCGCCTTGGACCAGCCTGCTGGTAAAATGGGACATCACTGTAAGGAATGATCCCATGACCACACAAAAATTTGCACTTGCGGCCGCGACGACTGCGCTCTGCCTTCTGGCGGCCCCCACCTTGGCACAGTCGCAAGGCGACTGGACCATCGGTATCGGTATCGGCAACGTGAACCCCAAATCCAACAACGGCACGCTGGCGGGTGGCGCGGCAACGATCAACGATGACACGCAGCTGACGCTGACAGCCGAGTATTTCTTCTGGGACAATATCGGTATCGAGCTGCTGGCCGCTTCGCCGTTCAAGCATGACGTGAGCATCAACGGAGCCTATGCGGGCACGATCAAGCACCTGCCCCCGACCCTGTCGGTGAACTATCACTTTCCGACCAACGGGATGATCAAGCCATTCGCCGGTATCGGTCTGAATTATACCACCTTCTTTGACGAAACCTCGCCGCTGGGCGTGCTGTCCCTGAAAGATTCGTTTGGCGTGGCTGTTCAACTGGGTGCGGATTTCGCTGTGAGCGATCAAGGAGCGGTGCGGGTGAACGTACGTTGGATGGATATCGACAGTGACGTGTCGCTGAATGGCGCGCCGATTGGAACTGCCGAAATCGATCCGATTGTTCTGGGCATTGCCTACGTACATCGTTTCTGATCCTCGTGTGGCCGGGGCTTGCCCCGGCCATGCGCCTTCAGCCCATTGCTGCCATCATCTCGCGTCCGATCAGCATCCGGCGGATTTCGGATGTGCCGGCTCCGATCTCCATCAGCTTGGCATCGCGAAAGATCCGACCCACGGCATTGTCGCTGAGATACCCGGCACCGCCCATGGCCTGCACCGCCTGATGCGCCTGCGTCATGGCCACTTCGGATGCATAAAGACAGCAAGCCGCCGCATCCTGTCGCGTGACCTCACCGCGATCACAGGCCTTGGCGCATTCATAGACATACGCGCGCGCTGAATTCATGGCCGTGTACATATCGGCCAGCTTGCCCTGCATCAGCTGAAACGAACCGATGGGCTGACCGAACTGCTTGCGCTCGGCCATATAGGGCATGATCTCATCAAGGCAGGCGGCAATGATGCCGGTGCCGATCCCGGCCAGCACGACCCGTTCGTAATCCAGACCAGACATCAACACGGCCACGCCGCGGCCCTCTTCCCCGAGCACGTTCTCAAACGGCACCTGCACATCTTCAAAGATGAGTTCGGCGGTGTTCGAGCCGCGCATGCCGAGCTTGTCGAAATGGGGCGAGGTCGAGAATCCGACCATGTCCTTTTCGATCAGAAAGGCGGTGATTCCTTTCGATCCGCCATCGGGGTCGGTCTTGGCATAAACCACCAGCGTGTCGGCATCCGGCCCGTTGGTGATCCAGTATTTGTTGCCGTTCAGACGGTAGTGATCATTGCGCTTTTCAGCGCGTAGCTTCATCGACACCACATCCGATCCGGCACCGGCCTCGGACATGGCCAGCGCGCCCACATGCGCGCCCGAGACCAGCCCCGGCAGATATTTCTGCTTTTGCGCCTCTGTGCCGTTCAGCTTGATCTGGTTCACGCACAAATTCGAATGGGCACCGTACGACAGCGACACCGAGGCCGAGGCCCGCGCAATTTCCTCAACGGCGATCACATGGGCAAGATATCCCATGCCCGCGCCGCCATAGGCTTCGTCGACCGTGATGCCCAGAAGGCCCAGGTCACCCATCTCGCGCCACAGCTCATTGGGGAAGGCATTCTTGGCGTCGATCTCGGCGGCCATCGGCTTGACGCGCTCTTGCGCCCAGCGGTGCACCATCTCACGCAGGGCATTGACGTCTTCGCCCAGATCAAACTGCAGGGTGGCGTTGAACATGGATTGGCTCTCCGGATATTTATTGAACGCTTGTTCATATAACGGATGTCGGGCCATCAGGTCAAGCAAAGCCCGCCGCCCTGCTGAAGGATCAGCCCGGCCCGCTGTCAGAGTTTCGAAAATTCCCTTGGGATAGCCGCAGGGATCTAGCTGCCCTGAAACACCGCCCCGACTTCGGCACGAATGATCCGCGCGATCAAACGACAATCTTCCAGCGAAAATGTCAGCGGCACGCGCATGTCCAGAATTCCCGCAAGAATGCGATCGGTATCCGGCATAGGCTGAGATGGCGCATAGCGCCAGCTGTCATAGCGCGAGGTGAAGCCCTTGGGTTCGGGCGCACCGAACCATTTCAGTTCGACACCACGCCCGGCGCAGCGGCGGACGACTTCGCCTATGCGATCCCCGCTCCAGTCCAGCAAAAGAAACTGGATCGAGGAGCCCACAAAGCTTTCTTGTTGGGGCCTTTCGATCACGGTGAGGCCGGGCGTGCCGCGAATCCCGTCTTCGAGCGTTTCATACCGTTCGTTCCAACGCGCCACATTCTCGTCCAGACCGCGCAATTGCGGGCGCAGGATCGCCGCGCGCAGGTTGTCCATCCGGCTTGAGATATTGGGCGTGTCGTATTTCACCCGCTCGAACACCTCCGGCGGTGGGGCCGCAAGGTGGCGCTCATAGAGCATGTAGGATCCCGACAGCATGATCGCGCGGGCCGCAAGATCGGGATCATCGGTGACCAGAAAACCGCCCTCGCCCGAATTCACATGTTTGTAGGTCTGGCAGGAATAACAGCCCGCGACCCCATGACGACCCGAGGGCACCCCGTTCCACGCAGCACCCATGGTATGGGCACAATCCTCGATCACCTGAACACCGGCGGCGTCGCAGATGGCCATGAGCCTGTCCATATCGCAGATATGGCCGCGCATATGGCTGAGCAGCAGCACTTTGGCCTGACCGGCCTTTGCCTCAAGATCAGAGAGATCAATGGTCAAATCGCTGGTGACGCCCACGAAGACGGGGCGCGCGCCAACCGCCGCAATCGCACCCGGTACAGGTGCCAGCGTGAAGGCATTGGACAGAACCGGATCACCGGGCTGAACGCCAATAGCGCGCAGAGCGGTTGTCATCGCGGACCCGCCCGAGGCGACCGCCAGGGCGTATTTTGCACCGAGCTGTGCGGCGAACTCCTGTTCGAGCAGGGCCGTTTCGCCCAGTTCGTCGCCAGCCAGGTTATAGCGATGGATACGACCGCTGCGCAGGACAGCCAAAGCCGCCTCGATTCCGTCTTCCGGAATGGGCTCTTGTTGGGTGAAACTGCCGGCAAAAATCTCGGTCATAGGATGGTTTTAAGCGATGCGGGGGCTTGGTCAATGGCCCATCGCGCCGATTTCAGCGCGCAGGTCCGATCAGGCGGGCCACCGTCTCGGGCAAATGCGCAAAATCCGAAAGCAGCGCTTCGGGCGCGAGTTCGGCCATATCCTCACCTGATGGTCCGAAAGTCACCAGCACCGAGGGCACACCTGCCGCGGCGGCGGTTTTTCTATCGGTATCGCTGTCACCGATCAGGCAGGTCAGCGCAGGATCTCCGCCCGCGCGCCGCGCCGCTTCGCGCAGCGGCTCGGGATCGGGCTTGCGCACCGCCAGCGTATCCGCCCCGATCATCGAGGCGAACGCATCGCGAATGCCCATGCGTGTCAAAAGCGTTTCCGCCAGCCCTTCGGGTTTGTTGGTGCAGATGCCCACGCCATAACCCGCAGTTTTCAGCGCCTCGACCGCGTCCATCGCCCCGGGATAAAGCACCGTGTGATGGTCAATGGCTTCGCCGTAAGCCTCGAGCAGGACCGGATAATACCGCGCGATGACATCGGCATCGAATTGCCCCACCCGCTCCAATCCGCGTGTGAGCATCATGCGGCCACCACGCAGGGCTATGCCTGCGTCCCGACCAGGTTCGAGCACATCGCCCAGCCCCATCTGCCGAAAACAGACATTGGCTGCGGCGATCAAATCGCCACTGGTGTCGGCCAGAGTTCCGTCCAGATCAAAGATCACGGTCCGCATGATTGCCCTCCCATCGGCGTCTTTCCGCGCGCAACTGTTGCAATCCGCAACCCGAATTGATGCCAGCCCCTGTTGCACAACGGCGTCAGCGAGATAAAACGGGCGCAGCGAAAAGACAAAGAGAAAAGCAATGAGCACAGCGCTAGTCATCCTGGCCGCAGGCAAAGGCACACGGATGAATTCGGATCTGCCCAAGGTTCTGCATCCCATCGGACAGGCACCGATGCTGGCGCATGCGTTGCGCGCGGGTCAGTCGCTTGAGCCCGAGCGCACGGTTGTTGTGGCCGGACATGAGGCGGAGTTGGTGCAGAACGCCCTAAGCGATCTGAGCCAAGACGCTCAGGTGGTCCTGCAAGTCGAACAACTGGGCACGGCCCATGCTGTGGCGCGGGCTCAGGATGCCCTGAACGGGTTTTCCGGCAATGTGATCATCCTTTATGGCGACACGCCGTTCATCCAGCCCGAAACACTTGAGGCGATGATCGCCGCGCGCGCCTCGCATGATGTTGTGGTCCTTGGCTTTGAGGCCGCGGATCCCGCGCGCTATGGGCGCCTTGTGATGGAGGGTGGCGATCTGGCGCGCATCGTCGAGTTCAAGGACGCATCGCCTGAAGAGCGCGATATAAACCTTTGCAATAGCGGCCTTATCTGTTGCGATGCCAGGGTTCTTTTCGAGCTTGTTGATACTGTCGATAACAAGAATGCCTCGGGCGAATACTATCTCACGGATATTGTCGGGATCGCGCGGGACAAAGGCCTGTCGGCAACGGTCGTGACCTGCGATGAAAGCGAAACGCTTGGGATCAACTCGCGCGTCGAGCTTGCCCGGGCCGAGGTGATTTTCCAGTCACGTGCCCGGGCGGCGCTGATTGAAGATGGCGTTATGCTGATGGCCCCCGACACCGTGCACCTGGCACTGGACACGGTGATCGGTCGCGATGCGGTGGTCGAACCGAACGTGGTGTTCGGACCCGGCGTTACCGTCGAATCCGGAGCCACCATCCGCGCCTTTTCCCATCTGGAAGGCTGCCATGTCAGCCGCGGTGCGGTTGTCGGGCCATATGCCCGCCTGCGTCCAGGCACAGAACTGGCCGAAGACACGCGGATTGGCAATTTCGTTGAAATCAAGAACGCAACCCTTGCCGAAGGGTCCAAGGTCAATCACCTCAGCTATATCGGTGATGCCCGGATCGGAGCCTTCAGCAACATCGGTGCTGGGACCATCACCTGCAACTATGACGGCGTGATGAAGCACCAAACCGAAATCGGAGCGCGGGTGTTCATTGGCTCGGACACGATGTTGATCGCACCCGTACGCATTGGTGATGACGCCATGACAGGCTCGGGCAGCGTCATCACACAGGACGTCGAAGCCGGTGCCCTGGCATTGAGCCGCCCGGCACAGGTGAACAAACCGGGTGCTGCAATCAAGCTGAATGACATTCTTAAACACAGGAAGAAACAACGCGATAAGGGTCAAAGCTGATGTGTGGTATCGTTGGAGTTCTGGGCAACCACGAGGCAGCCCCTATCCTGGTAGAGGCGCTCAAACGCCTTGAGTATCGCGGCTATGACAGTGCCGGGATTGCAACCGTGAATGATGGACACCTTGAGCGTCGCCGCGCTCTGGGCAAGCTGGTCAATCTGTCTGATCTTCTTGTGCATGAACCGCTGGCAGGCAAGTCCGGCATCGGCCACACTCGCTGGGCCACCCATGGTGCCCCTTCGGTGACAAACGCCCATCCACATCGTGCAGGGCCGGTGGCGGTTGTTCACAACGGGATCATCGAGAACTATCGCGACATTCGCGCCAAACTGGCTGAGCACGGCATCGGTTTCCAGACCGAAACCGATACCGAGACCGTCGCACTTCTTGCACATTACTATATGGATCAGGGTGCCAATGCGGTCGAGGCCGCATTTCAGACGCTGGACCGGCTGGAAGGTGCCTTTGCGCTGGCATTCCTTTTTGACGGCGAGGACGATCTGATCGTTGCGGCCCGCAAAGGATCTCCGCTGGCCATCGGTCATGGAGATGGCGAGATGTTTGTCGGCTCGGATGCCATCGCGCTGGCGCCTCTGACGGACCGGATCACCTATCTGGAAGAAGGCGACCGCGCGGTTGTCACACGAGCCGGCATGCAGATCCGCGACAGCAGGGGCGATCTGGCCAATCGGCCCATCAAGGTCGTCTCGATCGATAACACCCGCGTCGACAAGGCGGGGCACAAACACTTCATGGCAAAGGAAATCGCCGAGCAACCCAAGGTGATCGGCGAAGCGATCCAAAGCTACCTGGGCAGCGATGGCAACATCGACTTCCCCGGGGAAGCCATTGATTTCAATACCATTGACCGGATCGTCATGGTCGCCTGCGGCACAGCCTACTATGCCTGCCTAGTTGCGAAATACTGGTTCGAGCAAATCGCCCGTATTCCCGTCGAAGTCGATATCGCGTCCGAGTTCCGGTATCGCGAGCCGCCCATATCAAAAGGCACGCTGGCCATGTTCGTCAGCCAATCGGGCGAGACCGCGGATACGCTGGCAGCCCTGCGGTATTGCGTGGACAAGGCCGATAGAATTGTCTCGGTCGTCAATGTACCAGAAAGCTCCATCGCCCGGGAAAGCGACCTTGCCCTGCCGATCCATGCCGGTGTCGAAGTCGGCGTGGCGTCGACCAAGGCCTTCACCTGCCAGATCACCGTTCTGTTGATGTTGGCCCTGAAAGCCGCCGAGCAGCGCACAGAGGTCAGCGCCGATGAGCGCGCCGATACCGTCAGTGCGCTGCGCGCAATTCCGTCGATCATCAGCCAGGCGCTGGATCAGAATGAGGCGATCCGCAAGGCAGCCATTCGTTTGTCCGAATCTCGGGATGTGCTGTTTCTGGGCCGCGGGCTGATGTACCCCCTGGCTCTTGAAGGTGCGCTTAAACTGAAAGAAATCAGCTATATACACGCCGAAGCTTATTCATCAGGTGAACTCAAGCATGGCCCCATCGCATTGATCGACAAACATATGCCGGTCGTTGTCATGGCCCCGCGCGACGCCTTGTTCGACAAGACCGTGTCGAACATGCAGGAGGTCATGGCACGCAAGGGCAAGGTTATCCTTATATCGGACGATGCCGGTATCGCAGAAGCCGGTCAGGATGTCTGGACGTCCATCCGCATGCCCACGGTGCCGCCGCTTTTGACGCCGCTGCTCTATGCCATTCCCGCGCAGCTTCTGGCCTATCATACTGCGGTGGCCAAAGGCACGGATGTGGACCAGCCCCGCAACCTCGCCAAATCCGTGACTGTGGAATAGCGCTTCGGGCGGGTGATCGCTCAGACAGACTGCCGGAGCAGAAACCGACAAACGGTCCCGGCCTAGCTTCGCCGATACAGCACATCGCCGTGGCGCGGAACCTGCGGATAGCGATGTGAGACCAGGCGATAGCCATGCGCCCTGAAATGCGCGTCGATCTGATCGAAGGTGGCACCGCCGTCATACATCGGCACGCGGCTGACCTCGCATTTGCACAGCTCGAACGCCTCAAGACCGTCGCCCAGCCCCTTGAGCACCTCGAACTCGTGGCCCTGCACATCCAGCACCAACAAGGGGCGGACGGCCTGTGTCGGGTCAATCTTGTGGCGCGCAAGGATCTCGGGCAGGGATCGCGTGGTCATTTCCAGCACTTCGCCAGTCTCGCCGGCCTCGGGAAAGCGTGCTTTCAATGTGTCTGTTGCGCGGTGGACCGACGAAGACGCCCCGTCCCCTTTGAAGCGATGGAACGACAGCGCGTCCCCATCGCTGGCCGACACCAGAGCGTTCTCGGCCATATGGCGCGCGGGGCCATCATGGGCGGTAAGCACAGTGGTGAGTTTTGCGTATGTGTCGGGATCGGCCTCGATCCAGAGCACTGATTTTGCGCCATATCCCTCATAGAGGGTGGCATCTTCGGCCCAATGCGCGCCCACATGTACCACCAGATCGACAGGGGCCAGGCGATCCATCATCAGTTCGTATTTCGAGGCGCGGAAATATTTCCGCCAGCTTTGCGGCACCATCCGCTTGACGCCGCGCTCGAGCCCTTTGAGAACATGCATATGGTTGCCCCTTTGCCGTTTGGTGGTGGATAGCAGGGCAAACCGGGCCAAGAAAGGGCTTTGCGATGCACGACCGATATCTGGACGACATGCGCGCGCTGGCCGATCCCGAACGCGCCGAACAAATGGCGGCCTATCACAAGGCCAATCGCGTCTATCTTGGCCTGTCCAATCCGCAGATCAACGAACTGACCAAAACCTGGCGCGCTGCACTTTCGCTGGACGATCGCCTTGCGCTTGCCCAAGGGCTCTGGACCACGGACATCTATGAGGCCCGTCTGGCCGCGGCCAAGCTGCTGACGCAAGCGCGCATGCGCCCCGATGACGGGGCCTGGCAGTTGATACAGTCCTGGGTGCCTGATTTCGACAGTTGGGCCATCGCGGATCACGCCTGCATGGCCGGGCAGCGGCGTCTGCTGGCAGATCCGGGCCGTCTGGACGAGGTCGAGCTCTGGACACGGTCCGATCATATGTGGACGCGCCGCGCGGCTTTGGTGATCACCCTGCCCTGGACCAAACAGAATCACCCCAAGCCCGACGACCTGGCACGCCGGGACCGGATCTTGGGCTGGGCCGCGGAACATGTGCCGGATCGGGACTGGTTCATTCAGAAAGCCATCGCATGGTGGCTGCGTGAATTATCCAAGCATGATGCCCAGCGCACAGCTGAGTTTCTGCGCAATCACGGTGACCAGATGAAGCCCTTTGCCCGCAAGGAAGCGGGGCGATACCTTGGGTGAGGCTTCCTCAGGTCGCCTCGACATTCACCTCGACAAGATCGGTGAGTGACGCGCCCAGCGCCTGCATCGCCCTGACCGAGATCTGGCTGCCCGATCCAACCGGCAGATCCAGCGGCAAAAGCGTCACCGCCACCACCGTGCCGCGATAGCGCACCTGGCCTGTGCGCTGCTCAGACACCAGCGGCGTCTTGAGCCACATGCCCCCCTCGGCCGGATCCCCCAGAGAGACAACCGTCACACCCAGAGACGATCCCGACCCGACCGGCGGCGGCAGAGTGGCGTTGGGCACAATCGCGCCCGTGGCGCTGTCCACAGGCTCAAGCACGCTTGCCTCGACCGGAGCCGCCGCAGGAAGAACCGAAGGCGCATCGCCCGTGTCACCCAGCCCACGCACAAAGTCGCACCCGGCCACCGTCAGCATCGAAAGGATCAATATGTATCTCATGCAGCAAACCATATCCGCCCGCCCAATTGCCCGCAATTCACAACTGACCTCTTGCAGCCCCGAAAGGTGCTGGCTACCAATACACCCATGAGCGCTCCTTTAATTGACCCATTCGCCCGCGCGATTACGTATCTGCGCGTTTCAGTCACCGACAGATGTGACTTCCGCTGCGTCTATTGCATGTCGGAAAACATGACCTTCCTGCCCAAGAAAGAGCTTCTGACTCTGGAAGAGCTGGACCGTATGTGCTCGACCTTTGTGCGCCTTGGCGTGGAAAAGCTGCGCATCACGGGGGGCGAGCCTCTGGTGCGCCGCGATATCATGACATTCTTCCGCGCGATGACGCGCCATCTGGATGACGGAGCGCTGAAGGAACTGACACTGACGACCAACGGCTCGCAGCTGGAACGGTTTGCCGATGATCTGGCCGATGCCGGTGTGCGCCGGATCAACGTGTCCCTTGATACGCTGGATGACGACAAATTCGCGGCCATCACCCGATGGGGCCGCCTGCCCCAGGTGCTCAGGGGCATCGACGCGGCGCAAAAGGCGGGCCTGCGGGTCAAGATCAACGCCGTCTCGCTCAAGGATTTCAACGAAGACGAACTGCCAAAGATCACCCAATGGTGCGCCGAGCGGGACATGGACCTGACCTGGATCGAAGTCATGCCCATGGGGGATATCGGCAACGAAGACCGTCTTGGCCAATACTGGTCGCTCAAAGACGTGCGCAAAACCTATGAACAGCATTTTACCGTCAGCGATCTGACTGAACGCAGTGGTGGTCCCGCGCGCTATGTCCGCCTGGAAGAGACCGGGCAGAAGATCGGCTTCATCACCCCGCTCAGCCATAACTTCTGCGAAAGCTGCAACCGCGTGCGCCTCACCTGCACGGGAGAGCTGTACATGTGCCTTGGTCAGGAAGACATGGCCGATCTGCGCGCCCCGTTGCGCGCGCATCTGGATACCGAGGCCCCGCTCGAGGCCGCGATCCGCGCCGCCATCGATCGCAAGCCCAGAGGCCATGACTTTGATTATTCGCGCCAACGGCTGGACGGCCAGGTCTCGCGCCATATGAGCCATACAGGCGGCTGATGTCGGCCAAGCCCCTGAGGGCGACGCCGCTCTATCGGTTCTATCGCGCGGCCATGACAGGCCTTGCTCCGCTGATGTGGTGGACGGTGTCGCGCAAACTCAAACGCGCGGATGTCCCGGCCATCCGCATGCATGAACGTCTGGGCCATCCATCCATCGCGCGCCCGCCGGGCCCGCTGGTGTGGTTCCACGGAGCCAGTGTCGGCGAAAGCCTTGCGGTGCTCACCCTGATCGAGACACTGCTGGAGCGCCGTTGCGATTTGCAGGTGCTGATGACCTCCGGCACGGCAAGTTCGGCTGAAATCCTTGCCAAACGGATGCCCGAACGCTGCCAGCACCAGTTTGCGCCTCTGGACGCGCCCGGCCCTGTTGCACGGTTTCTGGATGCCTGGCGTCCGGATGCGGGCATATTCGTGGACAGCGAGATCTGGCCCAACATGCTGGTCATGGCGCATCAACGGGGCACCCGTCTGGCACTGGTGAATGCCCGCTTGTCGCGCTCATCGGTGGACGGCTGGCGCAGGTTCCCCGACACCAGCGCCTTTGTGCTGGACCAGTTCGATCTGATCGTCACGCAGAATCGGCAGACCGCGCAGAACCTGCGCGACATGGGGGCACCCGAAGATCGCCTGCGCAGCGGCCTCAACCTCAAATCCACCGCCAAACCCCTGCCTGTTGACGAGCTGGAGCTGGCCCGCCTGCGCGCAGCACTTGGGGATCGCCCGCTCTGGCTTGCCAGCTCGACGCATAAGGGCGAGGACGAGATCCTCCTGAGGGCGCATAAGCGCCTGCTGGCCAGCCAGCCCGACGCCTGCCTGATCCTGATCCCCCGCCACCCCGAGCGCGGCGACAGCCTGGCCGAGTTGATCGCCGCCGGGAACCTGACCTGCGCACGGCGCAGCCGGACCGAAGGGCTCAACGCGCAGACGCAGGTCTATCTCGCGGACACTCTTGGAGAGATGGGACTGTTCTATAGCCTCGCTCCCACCGTGTTCATGGGCGGATCACTGCAGGATATCGGGGGCCATAACCCGTTCGAACCTGCGCAATTCGCCGCCGCCATCCTGACCGGCCCGCATGTTGCGAATTTCTCCGAGACCTACGAGCCGCTTGTCTCTGTTGGCGGGGCCGCAATGATCGCGAACGAAGATGAGCTTCTGGCCCAACTGAGGCGGCTTCTTGGCTCTGCACCGGCGCGCGAACAGATGGGTCTGGCCGCCAAGAGCTTTGCCGATCGCGGACAGGCCGCCTTGGAACAGATCACAACCGATGTCTTGTCGGTGATTGATGGAACGCTGCGATGAGTGAGCTTTTCGTCACCAATCTCAATCGCAACTTCACCGGCGTGTCTGCCACAGCCGCCAATGTGCTGCGCCAGCAGATGAATCAGTACGATCTTGATCTTGTCGGCCACCCTTTGCCCGGTTGTCCTGCTCCTATCTCACTGAAGGCGGCCCGCACACTCAGCCGCAAACCGCCAGCGAACCGTCCCTTTGCGATCTGGCATCTGCGTCGCAATCCGGAAATGCGCGCCGGACTCTGGGCGCGCGATGTGCTGGGCCTGCCGATCCGGCTGGTCTTTACCTCGGCCGCCCAGCGGCGTCATTCGCTGGCACCACGCTGGCTGATCTCGCGCATGGATGCCGTGATCGCGACCACGCAAGCCGCCGCCGATTACGTGCCTCATGTGCGCGCGGTCGTGCCCCATGGCACCGACACCGATCTCTTTCATCCCAGCCCGGATCGGGCCGCCGCCTGGGCCGCCACCGGCTATGGCGGGGCGCGCGGGATTGCCACCATCGGTCGCATCCGCCCTGAAAAAGGCACGGATCTGTTTGTCGATGCGATGATCCGCGCCCTGCCCGATCTGCCCGATGTCACCGCGCTGGTGATCGGACGCGCCACGCGCGAGCATCAGAAGTTCGACCTCACCCTGAAAGATCGCGTCCACCGCGCCGGTCTGGTGGATCGCATCCGCTTCATCGGCGAGACATCCAGCTCGGACCTGCCCGCGCTGATCCGCGCCCTGTCACTGATCGTGCAACTGCCGCGCTATGAGGGCTATGGCATGGTTCCGCTTGAAGGCATGGCCTCCGGCGTGCCCTTCATCGGCTCGACCGCCGGCTATTTCCGGGCCTTCAGCGCGCAGGGCACATCCGGCATCATCGTGCCACAGGAAGGTGCGCGCGACGCCGCCGAAGCCACAGTTGCCATTCTGGGCGATCCCGCGCGTCACGCGGCCCTCTCGCGCAGCGCCCGCAGCCTCGCCGAGACCAGCTTCAGCGCGCGCCACGAAGCCGAGGGCATCGCCAAAGTCTATGACGCGCTCTGGTCGCAACCCTAACCCCGCGTCTTTCTGGATAAAATACCCCGGGGAGTCGCCGCAGGCGACGGGGCAGAGCCCCTGATCCGCTCTGAATACTGCACGCGCGGGTCGCCTGTTGGCACCCGCACGCGCGGTGAGCCTCCCGGTCAGACGGCTCAGGCGGCTGGCATCCGGCTTTCGACGATCTCGGCCCACCAGCTGCATCCCGCCGGGATGGCTTCGTCGTTGAAATTGTACTCCGGATGGTGCACCGAGGCCGTATCGCCATTGCCAACAAGGATATAGGCACCGGGGCGCTCTTCCAGCATGAAGGCGAAATCCTCGCCCCCCATGACAAGCGGTGCTTCCTCGCACCCGCCCGAAACCTTGCGAGCGACTTCTGCTGCAAACTCAGTCTGCTCTTCACTGTTGACCATCACCGGATACCCACGGTGATAGGTGATGTCAGCGGTTCCGCCAAAGGTGGTGGCGATACCCGTGCAGATCTCCCTGATCCGGGTTTCGGCCAGCTCACGCATGCCGGTCGACATGGTGCGCACGGTCCCTTTCAGCTGAACCTTCTGGGGGATGACATTGAATGCCTTTGACGAGGTCTCAAACGAGGTGACCGATACCACCACCTGATCCACCGGATCCGCGTTTCGGCTGGCAATTGTCTGCAGCGCCAGCACGGTTTGCGCCGCCATGACCGTCGTGTCGATGGTTTCCTGCGGCTTTGCCGCATGTCCGCCTCTGCCTTCCAGGGTGATATCGAACATATCTGTCGCGGCAAAGAACGCCCCCGACCGGATGGCAAAAGATCCCACGGGCTTACCCGGCCAGTTGTGCATCCCATAGACTTCCTGGATGCCCCAGCGCTCCATCATGCCGTCATCGCACATTTCCTTGCCGCCGCCGCCGCCCTCTTCGGCTGGCTGAAAGATCACCACGACGGTGCCGTCGAAATTGCGCGTCTCGGCCAGGTATTTGGCGGCCCCCAAGAGCATCGCCGTATGCCCGTCATGCCCACAGGCATGCATCGCACCCGGCGTCTTGGAGGCATAGTCCAACCCTGTCTGCTCATGGATCGGCAAAGCGTCCATATCCGCGCGCAGACCGATCACCCGTCCCTTGCTGTCGGATTTGCCCCTGATCACGCCAACGACACCTGTGCGGCCAATACCCGTGACCACCTCGTCCAGGCCGAACTCCTGCAATTTTTCCGCGACCAGCGCACTGGTCCGGTGCGTTTCAAACAGAATTTCCGGATTTTCATGAATATCGCGGCGCCATTCGGTGATCTCATTTTGCAGCTCTGCAAAGCGATTTTTGACGGGCATGTGAAGTTCCTTTGTTCAGGGCAAGCGATTTTGCCAGATTTCGTCACAGGGGACGGGCTGCGGTGATGTCTTGCGCATCTGGCAGCGCCGCGGTTGGAAAAAGCGGCTCACTCCACTTTCATCCGGGTTTCCACCATTTCCGCCAGCCAGGAACAGCCGATCGGAATGATATCGTCGTTGAAATCGTATTCGGGATGATGCAGCCCGGCGCTGTCGCCATTGCCAAGGCGGATATAGGCCCCGGGACGTTCCTGCAGCATGTAAGCGAAATCCTCGCCCCCCATCACCATCGGGGCAAGCTTGCAATCCCCGGTGACGCTGCGGGCGACGTCCCGAGCATAGCCGGTTTCTTGCTCGGAATTCACCAGCACCGGATAGCCTTCGGGAAAATCGAACTCGGCCGTTCCGCCAAAGGTCGTGGCGATTCCTCGCGTCACGTCTTCGATGCGGCGGCGTGCCATTTCGCGCATCTCGGCCGACATGGAACGCACGGTGCCCCGCAGCGTCACCCGCTGTGGAATGACGTTGAATGCGGTGCTGGATGTCTCGATCGAGGTCAGCGACACCACCAGTTGCTCGACCGGGTCGGCATTGCGGCTCACGATGCTTTGCAACGCCACACCTAGATGGCAGGCCATAACGGCGGTATCGACCGTGTTGTTGGGCCGTGCCGCGTGCCCGCCGCGCCCTTCGAGGATGATCCTGAACTCATCCGTGGCCGCCATCATCGGACCGGGGCGAATGGCAAACTGGCCCAGTTCAAGGCCGGGCGCATTGTGCATGCCATAGACTTCCTGAATGGCGAACCGCTCCATCAGCCCGTCTTCACACATCTCGCGCCCACCGGCATAGCCCTCTTCGCCGGGTTGGAAAATCAACACGGCAGTACCGTCGAAATTGCGGGTCTCACTGAGATATTGCGCGGCCCCCAGCAGCATCGCCGTATGCCCGTCATGACCACAGGCATGCATCTTGCCCGGAATGCGCGAGGCATGCGGTGCCCCGGTTTCTTCATGGATCGGCAGCGCGTCCATATCCGCGCGCAACCCGATCACGCGCCCTTTGGTATCGGTTCTGCCCTTGATGATCCCCACCAGCCCGGTGCGCCCGATCCCGGTGACGATCTCGTCGACACCGAACTCGCTGAGCTTCTGTTCGACCAGTTCCACCGTGCGATGCACGTCAAAGCCGATTTCCGGGTGGGAATGGATGTCACGACGCCATGCAGCGATGTCAGACTGCAGTTCGGCAAGGCGGTTCTTGATGGGCATGGGGATGTCCTTGAGGTGAATGTCTGCGCTCAGATACCGGTGTGAGACCTTATCGCTGCTCGGCCATTTCCGCGTACCAACTGGCACCAACCGCGATGATCTCATCATTGAACACATAGGCCGGGTGATGCAGGTCGGCACTGTCTCCGTTGCCGATGAACAGATAGGCACCGGGCCGTTGCGCCAGCATGTCGGAAAAATCCTCTCCCGGCATGACCGGATCCATGTCGCGGATCACATCGCCAGATACGCTTTTTGCGACAGCCGCTGCGCGCGCGGCGGCTACCGGATCATTGATCGTGGGGCCGACGCGTTTGGAATAGTTCACCTCGGCCACCGCGCCATAGGCGGCCGCCGTGGTCTCGGCAATGGCGGTCAGGCGGTCGATCAGCATGGTCTGAACCTCCGGATCAAGATAGCGCGCCGTGCCTTTCAGGGTCACTGTATCGGGGATGACATTATAGGTGTCCGTGTCCGAGCGCAGACCGCCAATCGACAGAACCATCGTCTTGAGCGGGTCGATGTTGCGCGAGGCGATGGATTGCACAGCCATCACGATCGCCGAGGCCGCAAGCGTCGTGTCTACCGCCAGATGAGGCCGCGCGGCATGACCGCCGCGCCCGCGCACGATGATCTCGAAGAAATCAGAGGCCGCCATTTGGGCACCATCGCGCACGGCAAACTGTCCTGGCGGCAGGCCGGGCCAGTTGTGCATGCCATAGACCTCCTGGATTCCCCACCGTTCGAAGAGCCCATCTTCAAGCATGGCGCGGGCCCCACCGCTGCCTTCTTCGGCCGGTTGAAAGATCAAAACGACCGAGCCGGAAAAATTCCGCGTTTCAGCCAGATAGCGCGCCGCGCCCAACAGCATTGCCGTGTGCCCGTCATGGCCGCAGGCATGCATCACACCCGGGGTCCTTGAGGCATAGTCCACACCCGAGGCCTCGTGGATGGGCAGCGCGTCCATATCGGCACGAAAGCCGATCACCCGTTCTCCGGGTTGATTGCCCCGGATCACCGCGACAACGCCGGTCTGTCCGACACCGGACACAACCTCGTCACAGCCAAATTCCCGCAGCCTGTCAGCCACGAAGGCACTGGTGCGATGTTCTTCAAAACGCAGTTCCGGATGTTCGTGCAGATCGCGCCGCCACCCCTGAATATCCGGGGCCATATCCGCAATGCGGTTCTTGATGGGCATGTGTCGAGGCCTCCTTGTGGGCGTGGCGGATGTTTTGTGTTCAGACGGGCAGCGATCCGACGCGAGTGTGCATCAGGCCACCTTCATGCGGCGTTCGACCAGTTCCACAAACCAACTGGAGCCGGCCGGGATGGCCTCATCGTCAAAAACATAGGCCGGGTGGTGGCACATGGCCGTATCGCCGTTACCCATGAAGATAAACGCGCCGGGGCGTTCTTCCAGCATATAGGAAAAATCTTCGGACGGCAGAATGGGGTCAACATCCTCGATCACGTCACCGGCCACCGCGCGCGCCGCTTCGGCTGCGAATACGGTGTGATCCTCGTGGTTGACCGTGACAGGATAGCCCGGCGTCCAGACAATCTCGGCGGTCGCGCCATATGCCGCGGCGGTATGTTCGGCAATCGCGCGCACCCGGGCCTCGGCCATTGCGCGGCATTCGGCGTCCAGTGTCCGCACCGTCCCCTCGAGCACGGCCTTGTGGGCAATGACATTCGAGGCCGAACTGTCGGTATTGAACGTGCCCACCGTCAGCACGACGCGCTTGATCGGATCGACCTTGCGACTGACCACCGATTGCAAGGAAACAACGATCTGAGCGGCAACCAGCATGGTGTCGATTGCCTCATGAGGCGCGGCGGCATGACCGCCCTTGCCGGTGACGGTGACGGTGATCTCGAACTCGTCCGACGAGGCCATCAAAGCCCCCGGACGGATCGCGAATTTGCCCGTGGGAAAGCCCGGCATGTTGTGCAGGCCATAGACCTCCTGAATACCCCAGCGATCCATCATGCCGTCGTCACACATTGCCTTGCCCCCGGCACCCCCTTCTTCGGCCGGCTGAAAGATCAGAACCGCTGTGCCGTCGAAATTGCGGGTCTCGGCCAGATATTTGGCGGCACCGAGCAGCATGGAGGTGTGCCCATCATGTCCGCAGGCATGCATCACACCCGGCGTTTTCGACGGATAATCGACGCCAGAGGCCTCATGGATGGGCAGCGCGTCCATATCCGCGCGCAATCCGATCACGCGACCCGAGGTATCGGTCTTGCCCTTGATCACGGCCACCACGCCGGTTTTGCCGATACCCGGCGTGATCTCATCCACGCCTATCTCCTTGAGGCGGTCGATAACGAAACTGGCGGTTTCATGCAGCTCATACATCAGTTCCGGGTTCTGATGCAGATGCCTGCGCCAGGCGGTAATCTCGGGGTGGAGTTCGGCGAGGCGATTTCGGATGGGCATATGCGTGACCTCTCTGACAAGCCGAGATCACCCTGCCCCAAGGCCTCGGCCCCCGCAAGAGGGGGGCTTGCGCGAAGCGCTGTTTCGCGCTTCGATCAATCCTATGGAGTCGCAATCAATCCCTGTCGAGGAGTTTTCAGACCGCCGCGCCCGCGCAGCGGCGGCGGCACAGGCGCACGGGCTGGATGGTCTGGTGATCTGTTCGCGGGGTGGCGGCACGCTGGATCGGTATGGCGATGTTCAGTACCTGACGAATTACGTGACCTCCTTTCCCTTCATTCCCGATCTGCCGGGGCAATGGGCCGGGCGGGCGCATGCGTTCGTCGTGTTGCGCGCGGATGGTGCGGCGCGGTTGATTGCCGACGCGCCCGATGACGCAACAGCGGCGATTGATGCACAGGATATCCGGCCAGCAGAAGACGTTCTGGCCTGCGTTGCCGAGGCGCTGCGCGAGCTGGGGCTTGCCCATGGCCGTCTCGGGCTTGTCGGATCGGATGTGTTGAGCGTGGCTCATGAGCGCGCGCTGCGCGGCCATGTGCCCGGTGCGCACTGGCAGGAGGCGCAGGAGATCCTCGTCAATCTGCGCGCCATAAAATCCCCCGCCGAACTGGATCAGCTGCGCCATGCCTCGGCGATCGGCAGCAGAACGCTTGAGGCGATGATGCAGGTTGCAGAACCCGGCGTAAGCCACGGCGAGGTCGTGGCCGCAGGCATGGGCGTTCTGGCCCCTGCAGGCGGGGCGCTGTACAATTCCTTCATGGCGTCCGGGCGGGGCGGCGTGGAAGCTTATGCCCACCGGCGCAATTTCCCGACATGGGGAACATCTGCCCCTCTGGCCGAGGGCGAGTGGTTTCGCATCGGCATCTCGGGTGCCGTGGGCGGTTACGTGTTCGACCACTCGCGCTCCAAAGCCATCGGTGCGCCATCCAACCGCCAGATCGCGTTGTTCGAAGACGCGATGGCGATTGTCGAAGCCGCCATCGCCGCGATCCGCCCCGGCGTGCAGGCACAAGACATCGCCGCCGCGGGCCTGGCAGAACAGGCCGCGCGGGGATACCCCAATGATGGTGTCTTTTCCGGGCTGGGCCACGGGATCGGCCTGGGTTGGGATGCGCCCTGGCTGGCCCCAGGTGACACAACCCTGCTTGAGCCGGGCATGGTGCTGAGCGTGGAACGCACCATCCGCAAGGACGGCTATCTGGGCGATTACGAAGACAGCGTGATCGTCACGGATACAGGCACCGAACGGATCAGCCACGCACAAAAACGCTGGTGGTAGCGTTCAGGCGGCCAGACGTTTGAGCAACTGCTCCATGAAATCCAGACCAGCGTTGAACTGCGCGACAGTGATGTATTCATTGGGCTGATGCGCCTGGGCAATATCGCCGGGGCCGCAGACGACGGCGGAATAACCGGCGGCCTGAAACTGACCCGCTTCGGTGCCATAGCTGACGACATGGGTGCCATTGTCGCCGGTGATGGCACGCGCCAGGGCTTCTGCTTCGCCCCCAACCTCGGGGCGCAGGCCCGGCACATCAAAACGCTTCTTGAGATCGATACGCGCGTCAGGGTGTACGGCTTTCATCGCGGCCTCGACCTCGGCAACCTTGGCATAATAGGCATCGCGGTAGTCGTCCTCGTTTTCGTCGGGCACCACCCGGAAATCCATGCTGAACGTGCAATCCTTTGCGGTGATGTTATGTGCCGTGCCGCCATGCACCTGGCCGACATGGGCCGTGGTGTAAGGTGGGTCGAACACCGAGGCCAGCGCCCCGGGTGTCTTGGCGCGGTTCTCGTCATTGACGTGATTTGCCCAGTCGATCAGCCGCGCGCTTTCGAGGATCGCGCTGACCCCTGTGTGCATGATCGAACTGTGGACCTCGAAGCCGACCACATGGGTGTCATAGCCCTGCCCGCCCTTGTGGCTGGTGACGGCCCGCATCATCGAAGGCTCTCCGACAATGACCGCGCGGCCTTTAGGCAGAACGGGCTGCATCGCCTCGATCATGGGCGGCGCACCGGTGCAGCCGACCTCTTCATCGAAGCTGAGCGCCAGTTGCAAAGGTCGGGCAACGCCACGGTAATGCGCCTCGACCAGCGCCCAGATGGCAAGCGCGTCGAAACCTTTCATGTCGCAGGTGCCGCGCCCGAAGTATTTGCCCTCTTTTTCAACCACATCGAAGGGGTCTGTATCCCAGGGCTGACCATCCACCGGCACGACATCGGTATGACCCGAGAGCACCACGGCCCCCTCTTCCCACGGGCCGACATGGGCGAACAAGGCTGCCTTGTGCGGCTGGTCGGGGTCGGGCCAGCGATGGGCGGTAATGCCATGCGACGCCAGATAGCCCTCGACCCAGTCGATCAGCGGCAGGTTGGTGTCGCGGCTGACGGTGGGAAACGAGATCAGTTTTGTCATGATCTCAAGCGCGGTCAGACGAGTGGTCACAGTCGGTACCTTCCTCAAGCATTACCAGTTTTTCCGGTCACGCACCGGGCTTTTCATCATCCGCAAAGCGCGCTGCTCTTGCCACAGGCGCAAGCTGTCTCATGGCGCAGCCTGCCGTGGCCTAGTGTCAATCACGTTGGTTCCATCCCGATTTCGGGCAATATGTGTCATCGGTCGGATGGGCCGGTCACATCACATGCGGCGCTCAAACAGAGGATCTGTGGTCAGCACGAAATGTCCCGGCTCGACCTCGTTATACTCGGACGGCTCGGGGCTGTAGCCGATTGGGTGAATGGGCGACGGGATCGGTGTGAAGTTCAGATCCTTTTCTTCCTTGCGCTTGCGCGGATCGGCGATGGGGACGGCTTTCATCAACGCGCGGGTATAGGGGTGCTGCGGGTTCTCGAACACCCGTGCACGCGGACCCAGTTCAACGATCCGGCCCAGATACATCACGCCCACGTTATGGCTGACGCGTTCGACCACGGCCATGTCATGCGAGATGAACAGATAGCTCAGCCCAAGCTCGGCCTGCAGGTCCATCATCAGGTTCAGCACCTGCGCCTGCACCGACACATCCAGCGCCGAGACCGCCTCATCCGCGACAATCAGCTTTGGGTTCAGAGCAAGCGCGCGGGCAATGGCGATGCGTTGACGCTGACCGCCGGACATCTCGTGCGGGTAGCGACGCATGAAGCTGCGCGGCAATTGCACCCGGTCAAACAGGCTTGCCACCCTGTCCTGAAGTTCAGAACCCGAGGCGATTCCGTAGTTGCGCATCGGTTCAGAGACCTGATCCATCAGCTGCATCTGCGGATTGAGCGAGGCGAAGGGATCCTGAAAGATCATCTGCATGTCCAGACGCGCCTTGCGCAGCCCTTCCGTGCCCAGCTTCATGATATCTGTCCCGTCCAGGTCGATCTGACCGGACAGCGGCTCGACAAGACGCAGGATCGAGCGGCCGGCAGAGGATTTACCGCAACCCGATTCGCCCACCAGGCTCAGGGTCTGACCCTTGTTGAGCGTGAAGGACACATCTTCGACCGCATGCACATTCGCGATCGTCCGTCGGAAGAACCCGCCCTTCACAGCAAACCGGGTGGTCAGGTTCTTGACCGTCAGCAGCGGCTCATCTGTCCCGGGGATCGGGTTTATCTTCTGCCCCGTGCTGCCCAGCAGTTTCATCGGTTCCGGGGCGGATTTTCCGCGCATTTCACCAAGTTTGGGAACCGCCGCCAGCAGGGCCTTGGTGTAGTCATGCTGGGGATTTTCAAAGATCTCCTGAACGCTG
This sequence comes from Aestuariivita sp., assembly GCF_049276915.1. NCBI lineage: Bacteria > Pseudomonadati > Pseudomonadota > Alphaproteobacteria > Rhodobacterales > Paracoccaceae > Aestuariivita > Aestuariivita sp. The sequence continues at coordinate 67,320 of NZ_JBASXK010000104.1, forward strand.
CCCTCTTCAACCTTGTTTCCGCGGTACATCACCACTACACGATCCGCCATCTGCGCCACTACGGCCATGTCATGCGTGATGAACATGACCGCCGTGCCGGTCTCGCGCTTGAGGCGATCGATCAATGCGAGGATCTCGGCCTGAATGGTCACATCCAGTGCGGTCGTCGGCTCGTCCGCGATCAGCAGGCGCGGCTCACAGGCCAGCGCCATTGCGATCACGACCCTCTGGCGCATGCCACCGGACAATTCATGGGGATATTGCTGCAAGCGCCGTTCGGGTTCGGGGATACGCACCTGCCTGAGCAGCTCGAGCGCCCGTGCCTCGGCCTCGCTCTTGGACATGTCCTTGTGCACGCGCAGGCCTTCGGTCAGTTGCCGGCCCACGGTGAAAACCGGATTCAGCGCCGTCATCGGTTCCTGAAAGATCATGCCGATGTCGTTGCCGCGTATGTCGCGCATGACGTCCTGGCTGGCCTGCGCCACATCCAGTTCGGTTCCGTCGCGCCGGTCAAACAACAACTGCCCGCCCGCAATCTGGCCACCGCCGAATTCAACCAGCCGCATCAGCGACAGCGACGACACCGATTTGCCCGATCCGGATTCGCCCACGACACAGACGGTTTCGCCGGGCTGAATATCGAACGAGACATTTTCGACACCAACAACGGGGCCGTCTTTCGTCTGGAACTCGACCCTAAGTCCCTTGATCTGTGCGATTGCATGATCCAGCACGCGCGCGTCCCCTTTGGATGACCTGACCAAACGCTAAGCTCAGCCCCTAGGCAGTGTCAAACCAATCAGACGCTTTTCGCAACGCCAAGGCTTGCATTTTCCCAAAACTCTGTTTCGATGAGCAGGTATCAGTTGTGGGCGGCGACCCGTACTTTACCTGCAGTTCGTGTATTTTGCTTGCATGTCAGTCACTTGCCCTAGAACGGTATCACATGTCCCGCGTAATCTGCGGCCAAAAATGCGACCTTAGCAGGCTGCTGAAAAAGTCGGGGCTCGACGCTGTTTCAAGAACATGATTCACCCTTGTTACGGCAGCGGTGGCGAGGGTGGCGATGCGTGGGACGGACAAAACGAGCGGTTCGCTGTTCAGCTATGTTGACCTTGAAGAGCGAATTCCTGCGGTTCATCCGCTTCGCAAGATCAGACAGATCGTGAACGATGCACTTACGAGCCTCGATGCCGATTTCGATGCGCTGTATACTGACTTTGGTCGCCCCTCGATTGCGCCTGAGCGCCTGATCCGGGCGAGCCTTCTCCAGATCCTGTTTTCGATCCGCTCCGAGCGGCAGTTGATGGAGCAGATGGATTACAACCTGCTGTTCCGCTGGTTTGTCGGCCTGGGCATCGACGACGCGGTGTGGGTTCCCACGGTGTTCAGCAAGAACCGCGACCGGCTACTGACCACCGAGATGTCGCGCAAGGTCATGGCCGCGATCCTCGCACACCCCGAGGTCAAGCCGCTGCTGTCGGACGAGCACTTCTCGGTCGACGGCACCCTGATCAAGGCGTGGGCTTCCATGAAGAGTTTCCAGCCGAAAGAATACGCCCCGCCGCCACAG
>NZ_JBASXK010000105.1:0-1653 GCF_049276915.1 Aestuariivita sp.
GTTTTGCAGTTCCTGAGATTTCGCTTCGATCAACTCGCGGTCCCGCAACTTCTGTTCCAGAAGCTCCTCGCGTTCCTTGCGAAGAGACCATTCTGCCGTCCGGTCGACGAACTGGCCCTGTATGCCGTTTAGATAAGAAAAATCAGCGTCTTGTGTGAACGTGGATAGCAGCGAGTAGATCCGGTCTTCCCCGTTTGCTGAAATCTCGACCTTGGGTAGCAAGACCGAACCATTTTCCAATAATTCCGTTCTGTATGTGTCAATCTGGACACCGGGAACACCGAGCTGTTCGAGTACATCGAGCATTGAGACTTTCGACACATTTCCGAGCAAAGGAAAAAAAGCTCGGAAATTGTCATTGGTGCGCAGGATCTCGAAGTCTTTATTGGCGAAATATGCTGCGGTAATCGCGTTCCTGAAGTTGAAAAAGCTTAAGTCAACGATCGACTTTTGATTGAAGAACTGCTCTGCATTCATTCCCGTCTCTCCTGACGTTCAATCTGCTCGGTCTGATTGGCTCGGTACTGTGCGAGCTTGCCGGTCGCAGCCCCCCAACTCGTAACGCAGTAAGGAACGCAATAGGTCAGGATAACCTTGAAAACCGGAGGGTAGTCTCCCGCGAGGATGGTGTCGCCATGATTGATGCCGGTCAGAACTGTTCCAACTACCAAGGCGGTCAAAGCCGCTTTGCGTGGTGTGCCTTCGCCGAACAGCAATTCAGGTATGCTCGGTTCGGACTGTGCGATAAGCGTCTCCAATAAGTATCTCAGGGGCCAAGTCGGCGCGGCGAACATTCTTCGGATGCTTCAGCATGCGATCCAATCTAGAGAAGCACACTTTCTCCGGACTAGCTAGCGCTTTTGAAGGAACTATAGTGAGATGAAAGGGCTTTGTACCCATGGAACGGAACGGCCGTTTTGTCCGCGTTGCGTGAGTTCGAGCGGCTTCAGATTTTGCACCCGCGGCGAATGGCTGGTCTGACGGGCCGCAGCACAGCGACAGAAGCATACGGCGGATGACCGCATTGGGCCGAAAGCGTTCATCCAAGCAGCTGGACCAACCCGGCCTCACTCAGCCGCCCCAGCTCCACCGCATCCAGCGCACGATGCGTGATGGTTTCGCTGGGAACATAGCCATCACGCGACACACCAACTGCTGCCAACAAACCAGCCTCACCAAGCTTGCCTGCGTCAAACAGATCGAACGCACGTTCTGCCGGTGTCCTTTGTGCCGTGTCAGCGGGCGAAGAAGGGGCGGTATCGTGCTCCATGACAGCGGTGTCCACACCCAGTTCAACTTCCGGCTCCTCAGGCAGATCAGGCTCAATCACTGCATCAGGATCAGCTCTATCCAAGTCATACCCCGTTATCCCTCGACATTAATGACCCAGCGTTCCGCAACAAGCTGCACGCCGGCATGGCCAGGCGGCCCGAGGCACGGCAGGACAATCTGTATGTGACTTGCCTGCTTGAACGCAATTGGGCCGGCGTGACGTTTGACGCCACCAAGCTCGGCCGGGCTGTCTACGACACGTTAAACGCTGTCCAGTAAGTACCCAAGGATCGCGCAACACCACGCGCGGTCCCCACCCACGGCGGGCAGGCCCAGAGGGTCGGGGGGGCAGTCGCAATAGAATGGCTAAGGGGGTGTCAC